>JAGCXZ010000263.1 GCA_017961065.1 Lachnospiraceae bacterium | reverse complement strand
GGCGCTGCTCCATGACGTCGGCATGATCGGTATCCCGGACAGCGTGATCAAGAATGAAGAGGATCCCGGGAAATGGGACTATGAGGCGATCCGTCAAAAGCCTGTCATCGGCAAAGAGATCCTCTCAAGCATTACCGAATATCCGTATCTGAGCCAGGGTGCCCGGTACAGTCACGAGAGATATAACGGAACCGGCTATCCGGAAGGACTGAAAGGGGAAGAGATTCCGGAAATTGCCCGGATCATTGCCGTAGCGGACGCGTATGTAACCATGACGTCTAAGAAGCGGTATCGGGAAGCCCGTCCGCTCTTTGTGGCAAGGGAAGCATTTGTCAAGGGCGCCGGAGAAGAGTTTGATCCTGCCTTTGCCACTTACATGGTCCAGATCATCGATTCCGAAAGCGGACAGAACGCGGAGAGGGAAAACTCGTACATGGATACCGAGATCACATGCGGTGAATACAGGGATTGTGTATCCGTCGGTATTCCGGCCGAGAACGCGGAAAAGAAGATCAGTTTTCTGTGTACGGAGCGGGCGGAGCCAGGACAGTTCAGTGCGCCGTCGATCATCCTGTTTGATTCCTATAACAGACGGGTTGCGGGGCATGAGAAGACGATCCGCGAATCGCATTATCTGGAGTATGCGGAAATCTGGTTTGATGATCATATGATCTCGACCGCCGCCAGAAAGATCGAAGTCACAAGTCTTGAAAAAACCGGCCCGCAGGAATTATCACAGGCACAGGAAGAAGGCCGGATCTATGAGATCATTGCTTCCAGGTTCGAGGATCATCTGCGCCTGAAGATGACAGGGCCGACCTATACGAAAGAACTGATCGTTGCGCTGCCTGACAGTACCAAGGCCGCCTATATCGGCCTGACCGGCGAGCATTGTATCTTAAGCGGCTTTACCGTTACGGAGACGGGGAAAGTCACAGCAGAAGGCGACATCCCGCGTATCGCAGAAGTGCTCAGTTACACGGATCATCTGGAATCCGACTTAAAGAACGTGCAGATCGACAGGACCAGGTCTGCTTCCACGGAGGGCGTGGAGCTGGAAGGGCGCATAAAGATCGCCTTTCATACCATGAGCCTGCCCGGTGCAAATCTGGTGTGGCATTGTCCTTATGTTGTGATATACCACTCCGATGACGGAAGCATCGGCGGGGAGAATTATCTGGAGTATGCCCTGATCAAACTCAACGGCGAGAATGACGGATCGAACGCCTATGCGCAGAGTCGGTTCGTCATGAAGAGAACGGAAGATTTCCCGGGGTGGGAAGCCTGGAAGGAGCGAAATAAGGAAGGCGTGGAGTACGAACTTTCCTTTGAGCGCAAAAAGGAAGAGATCATCTTCAGGGCTGATAATCTCGGGATCAGCATAGAAAGCATCACCACGATCACGGATGACCGCGGAAAGATCTACGCGGCTCTTACGGGTGATCAGGTAGCCCTGACCGATATCAGGGTATCAAGGCAGTAAGATCACAAACGGGAAGCAGACTCATGTCGGGTAGAAGAGAATCACAATTTCGTAAACTGAAAAAGAAAAGGATCGGCCTTTCGCTGTTCATGATCATTTTTGTCACGATCATCGCGCATCTCCTGCTTGCCGGTTTTGTTGTCACCTTTTTCTATCATCTCCTGATCCAGAAAGTTGAAGGGGAATATGAGCATGTCGGCCATATGGCCAGACTCTATGAAAATGTATCGGACGGATCGGAAAGCAGGGTAAAGGCGCTGCTGGATGAGGAAGGGCCATATTTTGTGCTGGATGCTTCGGGGACTGTTATTGACAGTCACGGAGAGAACACATGCCTCCTTGCAGAGCCCGTGACTGCGATCCTGCCGGATGACGTGGAAGAAAACGATACGGGTGACGGCATACGGATCTATCCGGACAGGGAGATGCATGAACTGAGCATCATACAGAACGAATCCATGCCGGACAGTATTGCCGGGTGGCTCAAACTGTTTTCCAAAGGGGAGGCGGCCGTAAAGGAGTTTTTCTCGTGGGAGGGAGACACAAAAGAGATCCCGCTCTGGGTCAGCGTACCGATGACGCGGTCAAGGCAGTTCGTCGGGAAGACAACGGCGCGTCTCTATTTCAGCGATATCAAAAATCTGATCATATTCGCGGTATTTATCGCGATCATGATCTTCCTTGTTCTGGTGATCATGATCATCAACGTCATCAACAACTTCCGGCACCAGCGCAAGCTGACGGAGGTGTTCTTTGCGGATGACCTGACCGGGGCGAAAAACCGGATGTGGCTGAATTTCAAAGGGGAACAGCTGCTGAAGAAAAGAAAGAATACCGGGAAGCGGTTTGCGATGCTCAGCATCGTATTCGTGAATTACCGGAATTTCTGCGTATGCCATTCGGTGAGCGAAGGTGAAGAAGTATTGAACCGGATCAGCACGACGATCGCAGAGGGCTTACGCAAGCAGGAGATCTGTGCGCACTATGCTTCCGCAAGCTTCGGCGTTCTGCTGCAGTATAACGCGAAGCCGGATCTGCAGGCCAGGATCGAAAAGATGATCGCCGCGCTGGAAAAGATCGATGAGGTTCATAAGTTTTCCTTCCATGTGGGCGTCGATCTGATCGAACCCTGTGTGGATGAGAACGGCAAGATCGTCCGCCGCAGGGAAGCGGATATGGAGAAGTTCTACAACAATGCCAGTGCCGCAAGGGCCACCCTTTCGGACGGCGAAGAGAGCGGCATCGTTTATTTTGATGACAAACTCGTGGAAGAGCAGCGCTGGATCGATACCGTCAGGGAACGGCAGGAGGGCGCGCTTGCAAATGGGGAATTCATCGTGTATTACCAGCCGAAGTATGACCCCGCAACGAAGACACTGCGCGGCGCGGAAGCACTTGTACGCTGGGATTCCGGGGAGTTTGGGTTCATTTCCCCCGGCAGGTTCATTCCGATCTTTGAAAAGAACGG
>JAGCXZ010000262.1 GCA_017961065.1 Lachnospiraceae bacterium | reverse complement strand
TCCGCGGATGCGCCGATACGGGAGCCTTACGCCGTTTACTTCCAGGGCGGTCTGACCTTTGCGCATGCAAAACTCGGCATTCTCAAAGCCCTGCAGAATCTCATAGACAGTTGTTCCGTATCGCTCTGATTTATGGTATAATATTTCAGATATTTGTGTTCTGTATCCGTGATCCGGAGAGAATGTGGTGGAAAGGACAAGGATGCAGCATATATCGATCGGAGAATTGCCAAGGGATGAACGCCCTTATGAGAAATTCGTAAAGTTCGGCGAAGGGGCGCTTACGGATACCGAACTCGTGGCAATCCTTCTGCAGAGCGGGACACAGGATCTTTCCTCCCTGGAACTTGCACGCAACGTGCTTCTGATCCGGGAGGATATTAGTGTGCTTGCACTTTATGAGAAATCATTTTCGGAACTTACACGTATCAAAGGGATCGGCCGCGTGAAGGCCATGCGTCTCAAATGCATCGCGGAACTGAGCAAGCGTATCCACGTTGCGAAAATGCCGCAGCGAAGCGTTTTTACTTCGCCGAAAGATACGGCTTCCTACTTCATGGAATCCCTGCGGCATCTCAAGAGAGAACAGCTGATCGTGGCTTATTTTGACGGATCCGGATCCCTGTTATCGGATGAAGTGATCTCTGTCGGCAGCATCAACCACACGCTGATCTCTACAAGAGAGGTGTTTGTACGGGCCCTGCAGGCCCAGGCCGTCTACCTGATGCTGATCCATAATCATCCGAGCGGCAACGCAAGGCCCAGCAGGGAAGACATCCTGATGACGGAAGAGATCAAAAAAGCCGGAGAACTGATCGGCATACCGCTTCTTGATCACCTGATCATCGGGGACAGGGAATATGTGAGTTTCAAAGAAAGCGGACAGCTATAGCCTGTCCGGATCCAATACAGATTCGAAGGAGAAGACCCTATGCCGTTCAACGCATTCGGAATCGATCTCGGTACCAGTAACATCAAGATCTATAACGGTATGAACGATACGATCGTCAGCCGTAAGAATATGATCGCCGTACAGAAACTGCAGAACAGAAAGACCGTCATGGCTTACGGGGACGAGGCATTTGAAATGTTTGAAAAAGCCCCGGCCAATATTACGGTTTCCTATCCCGTAACGAACGGTGTGATCGCGGAGATCCACCATATGCAGCTTCTGCTCCATCATTTCATCATGGATGAAGAAGAGGGGAATCTTCGGAATGCCGATTTCTTCCTGTCTGTTCCGACGGATATCACAGAGGTGGAAAAGCGTGCGTTCTTTGATCTGGTCAAGGACAGTAATGTCAGGGCCAGGAACATTTACGTTGTGGAAAAAGCGATCGCAGACGGGATCGGCCTCAATGTGGATATCAAGAATTCACAGGGCATCCTCGTCGTTAATATCGGGTATGAGACAACGGAGATCTCCATTCTTTCCCTTGGCGGCATCGTTCTTTCGAGGCTGATCAAAACAGGCGGCAAGAAGTTCGATGAGAGTATCCGCAACATCATCCGTAAGGAATACAATCTTCTGATCGGCGCCAAAACGGCAGAGAAGGTTAAGATCGCGCTTCCGGAACTGGAAGAAGCCGAAGAGGATGCGATCGTATACGGCAGGGATATCGTAACGGGTCTTCCCGTGGAAAGAGCGATCCCGACGATTTTGATCGAGCGCGCCATGCATGAGAATTTCGATTCGATCATTGACAGCGTTCGCGTGATCCTGGAAAGAACACCGCCCGAACTCGGCGCGGATATCTATAAACGAGGGATCTTCCTGACCGGCGGTAGCGCCAGGATCGGAGATCTGCATGAACTGATCAGTGACAACACCGGGCTTAAGGTGAACATTTCACCGTTGGGGGAGAACAGCGTGGCGTTTGGTCTGTCGCAGATCATCCGGAACGAGCAGTTCCGGAATACTGTATATTCCATGGAGGATTTCAGCAGATAAGGGGTTTATCATGGCTAGAAACAGGTCGAAAAGATCCAAACTTTCGATTCCAAGTAAATACATTCTTTTAGGGTTTACGATCATATGTGTCCTTATGATGGTGCTGTCTTATACGACGGATATCTTAAACGGTCCGTTTGAAGCCATTGCCGGATACACGATCGTACCTTTCCAAAAAGGCATTTCCAAAGCAGGATACTGGCTTACTTCCAGATCTGACAGTATCAAACGCATGCAGGAACTGACAGAAGAAAATGAGGAACTGCAGAATACGGTCGCCGATCTGACGCTTCAGATCAACGACCTTCAGCAGGATAAGTTCGAGTTGTCCGAACTCAGGCAGCTCTATGCGCTGGATGAACGTTACGACAGTTATAAAAAGATCGGGGCCAGGGTGATCGGTAAGGACGCCGGTAACTGGTTCAGTTTCTTTTTGATCGATAAGGGCAGTAACGATGGCATAGAAGTGGACATGAACGTGATCGCCGGCGGCGGTCTGGTCGGCGTCGTGACCGATGTCGGACCGAACTGGGCCAGTGTCAGATCCATCATCGACGACAGTTCGAACGTCAGCGGCATGGTGCTGTCAACATCCGATCTGTGCATCGTTTCGGGCGATCTGGAGCTGATGAATGACGGTTATATCAAGTTTTCCCAGCTGATCGATGAAAAGGACGTTGTCGGGCAGGGAGATCAGATCGTAACCTCCTATATCAGCGACAAGTACCTGCCGGGGATCTCCATCGGCTATATCTCGCACCTGAACAAGGACGCCAACAATCTGACCAAATCCGGCTATATCGCGCCGGTCGTTGATTTTAAACACATTGAAACCGTTTTGGTGATCCTTGAGAAGAAGAAGCAGAAGGATTGAGTCATGTTACGCAGGATCGTGGTTCTTTGTATCGTCATAATAGGCTTTCTGCTGCAGGGATCCGTCTTTTCCGGCATCTCCATGGGCGGCATTGTGCCGAATATCCTGATCATCATCACTTCCTCATTCGGTTTCATGAGAGGCAAGAACGAGGGCATGGTGATCGGATTTCTCTGCGGCCTGATCATGGATGTTTTCTTCGGAGACATCCTTGGTTTCTATGCGCTCGTCTATCTTGTGATCGGCTATCTGAACGGATTTTTCAGAAGTATTTTCTATCCCGAGGACATCAAACTCCCGATGATCCTGATCGCAGCTTCGGAGCTGGCTTACTGCTTCCTCTGCTTTATCTTTCTGTTCATGCTGCGCGGCAAGTTTCATCTCGGATATTACTTCATTCATATATTCCTGCCGGAGATCGCTTATACGATACTGGTGACACTGATCATCTACAAACTGATCCTCTGGGTCAACGAGCGTTTGGAACTGTGGGAAAAGAGGCGGTCCTGATTGTTTGAAGATTTTAGAGATTGGCTGAAAAACATCATCTTTTCCAGACTTTTTGTGCTTCTGATCGTATTCGCCGTGTTGTTTACGATCCTTGTTCAGAAGCTTTTTGTGCTGCAGATCGTAAACGGTCAGGATTATATGGATAACTTTACCCTGACGATCAAGAAAGAGACCACGATCAACAGTACGCGCGGCAATATCTACGATCGGAACGGAAAGCTTCTGGCCTATAACGAACTGGCCTACTCGGTCACGATCGAAGACAGCTACGAATCCGGTTCCGGGAAGAACGCGTCCTTAAACGATACGATCTACAAAACGATCAAGCTCGTGGAGGGACAGGGCGACAAGGTCATCCATAATTTTAATATTATCAGGAACGATAAGGGAGAGTACGAATACTCCGTATCAGGCACAAGGCTGCTGCGTTTCCTTGCCGATGTATACGGCAGGACCAACACCTCGGATCTCGAAGAATCGGAACGAAACGCCACCCCCGAGCAGGTGATCGATTACCTGGCGAGTGAGGATAAATTCGCGGTTGGCACGAAAGTCGAGAAGACCGGAAAAGACGAATTCCATCCCAAAGAAGGCTATACGGACGAAGAAGTCCTGCAGATCATCACGATCCGGTATTCCTTAAGTACAAATGCCTATCAGAAGTATCTGTCTACCGTGATCGCCTCCGATGTGAGTGATGAGACCGTTGCCATCATTATGGAGAACAAGGCGGATCTGCCGGGTGTTGATATTGAAGAGGATACGCTGCGCCACTACAACGACGGTAAGTTCTTTGCACATATCCTCGGTTATACGGGTGCCGCTTCGCAGGAAGATCTGGCGAGCCTCAAAGATTCGGAACATGACTACAACATGAATGATACGGTCGGTAAATCCGGTGTAGAAAAAGCCATGGAAGAATATCTGCAGGGCCAGAAGGGGAAAGACGTCATCTACGTGGACAACGTCGGCAAGGTGATCGAGACCGTGGAACACGTGGAACCCCAGGCCGGTTATGATGTCTATCTGTCTCTGGATTCCGATCTGCAGAAGGCCGTCTACAACATGCTGGAGCAGAAACTCGCCGGTATTCTGGTCGGCAAGATCATCAACGCCAAGGAATACGATAACTCAGCGGTAAAATCATCGAGCATGAAGATCCCGATCGATGATGTTTACTATGCGCTCTTTAACAACAACGTGATCTCCGTGGAGCATATGAAGGGAAGCGATGCGGGACCTTTTGAAAAGCAGGTCTACCAGAATTATATAGCCAGACAGGATCAGGTCCTTGACAGCCTCAACCAGGAACTTCTCGTTACTTCCACGCCGTACAATGAACTGCCGGAAGAATTCCAGGTATACGAGAGTTATATTGTCAGCCGCTTGTCTTCCAACAATACGGGCGTGCTGATCTCTGAACGTGTGGACAAGGAAGATGAGACCTACCTGAACTGGGCCGTGCACGAGACGATATCCTTAAAGGATTATCTGAATTATGCGATCTCACAGAACTGGATCGATATCTCCAAGTTCGATCTGGGACAGCAGTATTCCTCCTCGGATGAGGTGTATGCGCAGCTGGTTGCGTTCATCTTAAACGACCTTAAAGAAAATACAGGTTTTTCCAAGCGTCTGTTCAAATACATGATCCATGACGACCTCCTGACCGGACAGCAGATCTGCATGATGCTGTATGAGCAGAAGGTGGTATACGGCTCCCTTACCGAGAAGATGGAAGTGGAGAGCGGAGAGAAATCGGCCTATGATTTTATGATCAACAAGATCTCCAATATCGAGATCACACCGGCCCAGCTGGCGCTCGACCCCTGCAGCGGATCCTGCGTTGTAACAAGCATCAAGGGCGAACTACTCGCTGTCGTGACCTATCCGGGTTATGACGTGAACAAACTGGCCAATTCCATCGATGCGGACTATTACGCACAGCTCATGAACGATCTTGCAAGCCCGATGTATAACAACGCTACACAGCAGATGACGGCACCGGGTTCCACGTTCAAGATGCTGACAAGTGTGGCCGGCCTCGGTGAAGGCGTGATCAACATGGATGAGCCGATCTACTGCCGCGGGGTCTGGGATACGCTCGATGAAGAGAAGCACTGCTGGTGTTATCCGGGACATCACGGGGATATGGATGTGATCAATGCGATCGGTAATTCGTGCAACTGCTATTTTTACGAAGTCGGTTACCGCCTCGCTACAAACCTGATGACCGAACTCTATTCGGAAAAACGAGGTCTGGATCATCTCGAAAAATATGCCGAGATGTTCGGTTTGACCGAAAAGACCGGGATCGAGATGGAAGAGAACGAACCGAAGTTTTCGGACACGCTGCCTGTCGACTCCGCGATCGGACAGGGATCGCACAACTATACGACGATCGGCCTGTCCCGGTATCTGACGGCCGTTGCGAGCAAAGGAAACTGCTACAACTATTCGCTGATCGACCATGTGGAAGACCAGGAAGGTAAAATGGTCGCAAAGTTCGGTCCTGTCCTGCGAAACTATATCGATTTCCCGCGCGAGACCTGGTCTGCCGTACATCAGGGTATGCGTATCGTTGTCGAGAAAGCAAAGGCATTCAGGGGCTTTGATATTCAGGTGGCCGGCAAGACCGGAACGGCGCAGACTTCCAAATCCAGAACGAACCACGCGCTCTTCTTAGGCTTCGCGCCATATGAGGAGCCTGAGATCACGGTGTCCGTCCGTATCGCATACGGATATACCTCCGGTAATGCCGCGGCGCTTGCATCCGATGTATTCAAATACTATTTCGAACTTGAAGACAGGATGAACCTGATCAACGGTATCGCGGATACGGAAGAATCCGAGGATATCAGCGACTAAGATAGGCGATTTAGGGGAAAGAGGGGAAAATTGATGAAAAATCTTGTTATGATCAAAAGTTTTCCGAACGGGCTCTCGGTGGTTCTGGATGAAAACGCACCGTTTGAGAGCATCTATGAAGAAACCGTACGGAAGTTCCACGATTCCGCAAAGTTCTTCGGGGAAGCCAAAATGGTGATCTACTTTGAATGCAGGGAATTGAGCATAGACGAAGAGAAGAGGCTG
>JAGCXZ010000261.1 GCA_017961065.1 Lachnospiraceae bacterium | reverse complement strand
GCCTCGGATTTTGAGAAACTGTAATGGATCGTCAGATCCATTACGTAACACCGGCCCATATGCGAAGCATATACAGGATGGGCCGGGATTCAGAAACTGTAATGGATCGTCAGATCCATTACGTAACACCGGCCCATATGCGAAGCATATACAGGATGGGCCGGGATTCATTAAATTGTAATGGATCGTTTTCAGTGTAAGGAGGAAAAATCATGGCTGAGATCAAAGTAACAAAAGAGAATTTTGAAAAGGAAGTCCTGCAGGCTGAGCTGCCGGTTCTGGCCGATTTTTGGGCAACATGGTGCGGCCCCTGCAAAATGCTCGGTCCCGAGCTGGAGGCTTTGGCCAAAGAGCAGGAAGGCAAGCTGATCGTGGCAAAGATCAATGTGGATGAGGAAGAAGAACTTGCCGCGCAGTTTGGCGTGATGAGCATACCGACGATGATCCTGTTCAAAAACGGGGAGCAGGCAGGCAAGAAGGTCGGCTTCTGTAAAAAAGAAGAGGTTCTGCAGTTCGTGGAGCAGGCATGACCATGGCGGTACCCGTATCCCGCATCCTGGATAAGCTCGATTCCTATCTGAATAAAGAAGACTATTCTGCAGCCGAAAGACATCTGCGTTACTGGCTGGCAGAGGCTGACGCCCTGGGAGATTCCCGGGGCGCTTTTGCTGTTTTGAACGAGATGATAGGTCTGTACCGAAAGTGCGGTATGGAAGCGGAAGCATTTCGTTCCTGTGAGCAGACGCTGCAAAGAGTCACGGAAATGGGGATCGAAGACACGGTGGGGGCTGCAACGGCCTACATCAATGCCGCGACGGCATATAAGAGTTTTAACAGGAACGACCTGGCGCTTCCGCTCTATGAAAAAGCGCGCTCGATCTATGAACGTGACCTGAAGCAGGACGTGCGGTTGGCAGGGCTCTGCAACAACATGGCCCTGGCGCTGGCAGAGGACGGGCAATATGAAGAGGCGCTCAGGCTGTATGAGAAAGCCCTGAAGATCCTGGAAGCGTTTCCGGAAAGCGAACCCGAGCAGGCGGTCACATACCTGAACATGGCAGATCTCATACAGCTGCAGACCGGGCAGGAAGAGGAAGAGGAGAAGACCGCGCCGCTCCTTGACCGTGCGGAGGAACTTTTGCATGCTGCCTGGGAAAGCGGAAAGCGCGACGGAAATTATGCCTTTGTTGCCGGGAAATGCGCGCCGGTGTTCCGTTATTACGGCAGGTTCATGACCGCCGGGGAACTGGAAAAACGCGCCGTGGAGATCCGGAACAGATGACATTTTGAAAATAAAACCAAACTTTCTGTAAAATATACTTGACAGATTGTTAAACGGGTTGTATATTGTTCTTGAGATCAACAAGTTCAACAAGACAATGTACAACTTTTTTTGCCGTATGAGGAGCGGCGATCGGATAGAAGGAGGAAATAAAATGGATGCATACAGTTTGGGAAAGATGACGGGTGTAACGGCAGGATTGCTGATCGGTTTTCTGGTTGTGGCGGTCATTGCCGTGATCTGCAATAAAAACAGAAAGCTGAAGACGCAGTACGATGAACGCCAGCAGATCGCGCGGGGAAAGGGCTTCCGCTTCGGCTTTTATTCCATGATCGCATGGGCAGTGATCAATGAGATCCTTGCGTTCGGAGCGATCGAGCTTCCGATCGAACCGGCCATGATGGCATTTTCCTATATATTCATCGGAGTAGCAACGGACGTGACCTATTGCATCTTCCATGACGCATACTGGGGACTGAACAACAACAAGATGAGATATCTGATCTGCTTTTTGTTTGTCGCGGCGCTCAATGTTTTCGTTGTGATAAGGACGCTTAGGAGCGGCGAACTGTTTGTGGACGGAAGACTCGGCACATACGGGATCAATGCGTTCTGTGCGCTGCTCTTTGTGCTGATCGGTATAGCCATCGCCATTCAGATGATCCGCGAAAAGAGTGCGGGAAAGGAAACGGAATGAAGAATCTACGACTGAAATCAGCCAGAGCGGCACTGGATCTTTCACAGGACGAACTGGCCAAACGCTGCCACGTTTCCAGACAGACGATCAATGCCATTGAAAAGGGCGACTATAATCCGACGATCAATCTCTGCGTTGCGATCTGCAAAGAACTGCACAAGACGCTGGACGATCTGTTCTGGGATCCGGAGGAGGAAGCATGAAAGGACTCACTCTGGCAAGAGAATTCTATGAAGCGTACGGGGAACCGATGCTTAAGGAAGATTTTCCGGAGGTTCTGCCGTACCTTGCGGCAGGGCTTGTCGGGAGCGGCTCGGAATGCTTCGGATATGATGATGAGATCTCGTTTGATCATGATTTTGAGCCCGGTTTCTGCATCTTTCTGCCGGGAGAAGATGTCGTGGATGAGAAGACGGCATTCCGGCTCAAGCGCGCGTATACCCATCTGCCCGAGGAATTTGAGGGGTTCAGACGCAGCAGGCTCAATCCGGTCGGCGGGATGCGGCACGGCGTTTTGCGCATGCATGATTTCTATATTATGAAGTGCGGGAGTGCGGACGGCGTGCTGACGAACGGGCAGTGGCTCCTGACGCCGGAGTACGCGTTGCTGGAAGCTGTGAACGGGGAAGTGTTTTATGACGGATCCGGTGCCTTTTCCACGATCCGGGAGAGACTGTCCTACTACCCGGCAGAGATCCGCATCAAGAAACTGGCGGGTTATCTGCTGAACATGGCCCAATCGGGGCAGTACAACTATCCGCGGCTCATAAAAAGAGAAGACAGGGCGGCGGCGCAGCTGGCCGTGCATGCTTTTACGGATGCTGCCATGCATGTGATCTTTCTGCTGAATGAAAGATATATGCCTTACTATAAATGGAGTTTTCGCGCGCTGCGTGAACTGCCGCTGTTCGGGAACCTTGCGGAATCCCTGGAGTTTCTGATCTCATCGGACAACGGGGAAAAGACTGCGCGGGTGAAAACGGAAATGATCGAGGACATTTGCGCACTGATCATAAAGCGGCTTAAAGAGGAGCAGCTGTCGGATGCAACATGCGCGGACATGGAAAAGCATGCCTATTCCGTGAATGATCATATCCGGGACGGCATGCTCAGAAACCAGCATATCTTATCGGGTGTATCGTGATCAGAGTTCCATCGCGATATCGTAGACGGCGGGGTTCAGTTCCTTAATATAATCCATGTGCTCATTCAGTAATTCAATGTTATTATCGTAATCCTTATGGAAGTACTTGATCAGGTTGAAGAAGGACCAGGCGGAGTTGGCGTCGGGATAGACGGTCGCTTTCGTGAAGTAATCCTTGGCCATTGCGGTGTCAATGTAATCCTTTACGATGATCTTGCCTTCGCTTCCCTTGATCTCGCCGGTCATATAGAACAGCCCCAGCCGGTTGGCCGCATAAGGCTCATATTTGTCGGCGGAGATCTTGAGATAGTGGATATATTTCATGATGCATTCTTTGAGAAATTCGTTATCGCGTCCTTCCCTGCTCATGCGGATGATCCGGTTGGCCTCCCTGGCAGCCAGGTTATTGCAGGCATAGACATATCCTTCCTGCGCGGATGTGGCAAAGAACAGTTCCGCAATGGCGGAGCACTGCGCAGGAGTATCGCAAGAAGTAACCTTCAGGGAGATCTCGGGAAAATCACGGTCGGCCACGGTTTCCCGGATGACCGGCAGCAGGGCTTTGAAGATCTCTTCATCTTTGGCAGCCTCCCGCAGGATCCGGCCGACCAGATTGATGGCGCCGGATACGTTGATGAACGTGATGCATGCCGTAGCCAGTTCCAGCGCGGTCGCAAGACGCTGCGTCAGAGTCATGGCATCAATGATACCGATCGCTTCGCATTTCTGCAGAAAGGATTCCCGGCGGTAATTGACCAGATAATATCCGATGGTCCAGAAGGAAAGCGGATAGGAGACGCCGCCGCATGTCCAGGCGCCGTTTTCGTCGACCGTGATATCGGCTGATCTCAGATACAGGGAAAAGGCTTCGCGGTACGGATTCCGGCGCAGGATCTTCTTATAAAAAACAAGGTCCGCATAGAGTTTTGCGGCAACGGTATTGCCCTCATCCGCCATGCACATGATCTCTCGTTCCGCAGTCTGCGAAGACACGCCGGATTTCTCCAGGATCTCTTCCGTATATTCTTTCAGGTCTGCCTCATAACTGCCGTCGCAGGTAAATCTGTTCATACTGTACCCCTTATCATCATGTTGTTATATTGGAAAGACTATCCTGCATCATTATACCATATATTCGTATATTTCGCTCCGGTTTCGTATGAGAACGGAGGAGCGGCGGTGTTTTCAAACAGAAGGCTTTTTTGTATAATAGCGGTAAACGTGATGTCATGTCATCGCGTAGGGAGGATCTGTGTAAAGTCGGAGAGGAGAACGTATGAAAAGGAACAAAATGATCGCAGGTTTGCTGATGATCACGCTGCTTGCAGGAACCATTGGATGCGGCGGCAGTCCGGAAACGGATACGCCGCAGCCGGCCGGGACAGTGGCGGAACCTGTTGCGGAAGCACCGGAAGAAGAGCCTGAGGAAGCACCGGAAGAAGAGGAACCGGCCGAAGAGGAAGCGACCGAAGAGCAGTCCGGTGTCGGCATCAATATGGTAATAAACGGAGATTTCTCAAACGGCATCGAGAACTGGGGCACCTATCTGAATCACGGCGGATATTGTGATTTTTACGAAGAGAACGGACAGGGAGTCATCGATATCGACAAGCCCGGTGCGACGGAA
This sequence comes from Lachnospiraceae bacterium, assembly GCA_017961065.1. Classification (GTDB taxonomy): domain Bacteria; phylum Bacillota; class Clostridia; order Lachnospirales; family Lachnospiraceae; genus UBA2868. The sequence continues at coordinate 772 of JAGCXZ010000261.1, read as the reverse complement.
TACGGCGTGCAGATCTTTTATGACGGATTCAAACTGGATCAGGGCGGCGTATATGAGTTTTCCTTCGATCTGGACACCACGGTGGAGCGTTCGATCGAAGTGCGGCTGCAGTTAAACGGCGGCGATTATCATCCTTATTTCCTGGACATCCCGACCGTGGAACCCGGCATGAAGCATTACTCCTGGGAATTCACAATGGAAGAAGAGACAGACATCGCACCGCGGCTGTGCTTCAATCTGGGAACGCCTGTGGGCGGAGATACGCCGGAACCGCATGTCGTAACGATCGATAACGTCGCGGTCATACTTTTGGACGATTCACACGTGATCAAAACGGAGATAATAGACATGAGCAGAAACATCAACCTCAATCAGGCCGGGTTCCTGCCGGAGGCAAGAAAAACGGCGGTGATCAGAAGCGAGGGGATCGATAAGACGTTTTCGGTTCTGGATACGGCCGGAAAAGAGGTTTATACGGGAAGCCTGACGGGCCCGGTGGAAGCGCAGTATGCATCGGAGCAGGTTTTTGTGGCAGACTTCTCTGACTTTAAGGAACCGGGCACTTATACGATCACCGTTTCAAACGGGGATGAATCCTATCCTTTTGCGATCGGCAAAGACGTATATGATCAGCTTTTGCGCGATACGTTCCTGATGTTCTATAAGCAGAGATGCGGCACGGAAGTAAAGGAAGAGATCGCCGGCGCATTTGCCCATCCGGTCTGCCATGATACCAAGGCGCTGATCTACGGAACGAACACCTATAAGGATG
>JAGCXZ010000260.1 GCA_017961065.1 Lachnospiraceae bacterium | reverse complement strand
CGTCTGTTTGACGGGCTTATGTATGAGGTCGTGATCGTGGCCGGCGGGCTGTTCCTGATCCACCGGGTGATCAGCGCCGGGGACCTGGTTGCGTATATCCTGTATGTGTCCACTCTGATTGCGACGCTCCGCAGGATCGTGGAATTTACCGAACAGTTCCAGCGCGGCATGACGGGGATCGACCGTTTCTTACAGATCATGGATGCGGACATCGAGATCTTTGACGAACCGGATGCGGTGCCGCTTGTTGATCCGCACGGTGACATCGTGTTTGAGGATGTGAGTTTCGAATATCCGGATGATCATAACGAAGTGTTCCAGCATCTGAACCTGTCGATCCGTGCAGGTGAAAAGGTTGCCTTTGTAGGTCCTTCGGGAGGCGGCAAGACATCGCTCTGCAATCTGATCCCGCGCTTTTACGATATCACCGGCGGCAGGATCACGCTGGACGGTAAAGACATCAAAGGCTATACGTTAAAGAGCCTGCGGCAGAGCATCGGGATCGTACAGCAGGATGTATATCTGTTCTCCGGAACCGTATTTGAAAACATCGTCTACGGGCGTCCCGGAGCAAGCCGGGAAGAAGTGATGCAGGCTGCAAAAGATGCCGGCGCGGACGCTTTCATACAGGAACTCAAAGACGGGTATGATACCTACATCGGCGAGCGCGGCGTCAAGCTCTCCGGCGGTCAGAAGCAGCGCTTAAGCATCGCGCGGGTATTCTTAAAAGATCCCCCGATCCTGATCCTGGACGAGGCAACATCGGCGCTTGACAATGAAAGCGAATTCCTTGTCGCCGAGTCGCTCTCAAGGCTCTCGGTCGGCAGAACAACGCTGACGGTCGCGCACCGTTTATCGACGATCCGGAATGCCGACAGGATCATGGTCCTGACAGAGGACGGCATCGCAGAGAGCGGATCCCACACCGAACTGATGGCAAAGGGCGGGCTCTACTGCAACTTATATAATATGGCAAACAAATTGGGCTGATCTTTCGATCAGCCCAAACTGTTTTATCCGTTATGCGTTTCTTACTTCTTCTCCTTCTCCAGTCCGCGGTAGATCAGTGCCGCAAGTGCTGCGCCCGCAAACGGTCCGATAATGAATACCCACATCGATAACATGGGATCCGAGTACCCGTCGATCGCAGAAAAGATAGCCGGTCCGAGGCTTCTTGCCGGGTTTACGCTGGTACCTGTCAGTCCGATACCGAAGATATGAACGAGTGTCAGGGTAAGACCGATCACAAGTCCGCCGAAAGAACCGTGCGGGTGTTTCTTGGATGTTACGCCCAGAACCGCCATCACAAAGACAAATGTCAGAACGATCTCAACGAGCAGGCCCGCAGCGCCGCTTTCGAATACACCTGTAAGACTGTTTGCGCCGTAGCTTGCCGTCATATCGGGCACATCACCGACACGGAAGATCAGTGCAAGAATACCGGTACCTAAGATCGCACCCAGGAACTGTGCGAGAATGTAGCAGAAGAAATCTTTCGCCTTCATGCCGCCTGTCATCAGTACCGCCAGAGAAACAGCCGGATTGATATGACAGCCGCTGATATTACCGATGCTGTAAGCCATGGCAACGATCGTAAGACCGAAAGCCAGTGCCGTCATCAGATAGCCGGAGCCGGATTGCCAGTCGCAGCCGGCCAGCATAGCCGTTCCACAGCCCATGATCACCAATACTGCCGTTCCGATGAGTTCCGCAAGATATTTTCTCATTTCATACCTCCCTCTGATTTTCATCGAGTTATTTTCGCTTCGCAAAAAGCTCTTACTATTATAAAAACTCTTGGCGTTACTGTCAATTATACGGCACACAGCAAGAGCGGATGCAACATACAAATCTGCACCCGCTCTTTAGACTACATTTTCTACATCCAATGGACTGTACCTCACTTTTGTGATTTTGTAGTACCTTATGAAATTGTTCTCCGTAACTTCGGACGACCTTTTCGTACTATCTCTGATCTCACAGTACCTGCTTCTCATCGCATTGGTTCATCTCTTCGTTACGTCTATTCTGTCAAAAACTAAATTTCCGGTGGACTGTACCTCCTTTACTTAGCATGACAATCCGGTTTGTTCTTCAACCTTTCTTATTTCTGACCTCTTTGTGGTATGTTTAGATTATAAAGCAGGGGTTTTGAATTGTCAATACTTTTTTATGAAAATTATTTTATTTTCTTATATTTTTATTGTTTTAATCGTATTATTTGTTAATAATGTCTGATTTGTTTAAATTATTCATACAATAAAGGAGCATCCGGACAGCCTTTTTGTCCAAATGCTCCTGATCGCGCGATTCTGTATCTGCCGGACCGGCAGCTGTTTATTCGTATTCTGCCAGGATCGCCTTGGCCTTATCGGGTTCGTTGGAGACCGAAAGCACCGCAAAGTTGCCGGACTCTGCGATCACCGCCTTGTTCAGCTTATCCAGTTCCTCCGGAACGTAGTCCGTGTAGTTGGTCTTCTGCTCTTCCACGCGGGTCTGCAGAACAGCCTTTGCCTTGTCCGCTTCCGCGGCAGACGCGCATTCCAGCACGACGATCTCTTCCGCCGTCCAGCCGCTCGTCTCATAGATCGCAGCGTTTTTGATATCCAGATCCGCAAGGTTTAAGATCATGCCCGCCGTATCAAGATCCGTCGCATTCAGTTCGTCCTGATACGTGATCTCCTTTAACAGTCTGCCGGAGACCTCCTCGACATTCATCGCTTTCTTGGAACCGCATCCTGCAAGCACTGCCATGCCAAGGATCAGTAAAGCCGTTATTACCCTTTTCTTCATTTTCATACTCCTCTTCGCTTCTAAATTCAGAACTGTCCGGCTCTGCGCTCTTCTGTTTTCGAACCAGTCCATTCCTGTTTTCCACTACCGATTATAGGGGAGAATCCGTTTCCCCGCAAGCGGATACTCCGCAAGCCCCTCAGATCCCGCTTCAGTTGTCCGGATTGCTCTTTCTGTCAGGGATCGCAAAATCGGGATGCTCTTCAAGCCACGCGGTCTGCGGCATGCAGGACAGCATGAATACGTCATCTTCCGTCAGTTCAAAATCAAAAACCTCCAGATTGGACTTCATATGTGCAGGCGAGGATGCTTTCGGGATCGGAAGGATCCCCTTCTGCAGAAGGAACCGCAGGTTGATCTGCTGGATGCTCCTGCCGTACTTTTTGGCAAGACGCACCAGGATCGCGTTTCCGATCGTCGCGTTCTCCCTGCCTCTCCCAAGCGGACTCCAGGCCATCGGCAGGACCTCATGCTCCTTGCAGTATGCTACCGCAGCTTCCTGCGAATAACCCGGATGCAGTTCAAGCTGATCCACAACAGGGCGGATCGTGCAGTGATCCAGAATGTTCTTTAAATGGTGCGGAAGGAAGTTACTGAGTCCCAGCCGTCTGACAAGGCCCTGCTTCACCATGTCTTCCATGGCGTACCAGGTCTCAAGGTCGAGTTCCTTCCAGTTCTCATCATCCGCGCCGGTCTGCCTGGGCCAGTGCATCATGTAGATATCCACGTAATCCGTCTGCAGACGGTTCAGTGACTTCTCCAGCGCGATCTTCGCGTTCTTTTCTCCCATCTCATCGATCCATAATTTTGTTTCGATGATGACGTCGGATCTTACGATCCCGCTCTCTTTGATCGCGCATCCGAGCGACCGCTCGGTCTCATAAAGAGATGCGGTATCAAAGAATCTGTATCCGCACTCAATCGCAGCAAAGATCGCTTTCTTATTGTCCTCAAATTCCTCGTTGTAAGTCCCAAAGCCGATCTTCGGGATCTTTGATCCGTCGTTTAATGTGTAGAATTCGTTCATGTCCTTCCTCCCTTCTATTCCCTATACGAAAAAGGCCGTCGCGACCTATGTATATTTCACAAAATTTGACGGCCGCGTCTTCAACAAGCGTGGTGATTATGATCTCATCCAATCCGAAAGAGAATAGGCTAATCATTGTAAGACTTTCAGCATTTTAGTTTCCACTCTATAGAGCACTTCCAAATAATATGCGTAATCCTCTGGCGATAAATTGTCTTCGTCAATACTATCAATCTTTGCCGCGAACTGAGACAGCTTAATCATCATATCCGTATATTCAGACAGCAACAAAGTGGCATTTTCGGGATTAGCCGAATACTTCACCATAAAATCCACATATTCATCCATAAAGGATTCATATGCGTCTAAAAGTTCTTTGAGATTTGGATCAACATTGGTTGAAGAAGCGACATGATCGATATGTATACTGCTTAAGATCTTATCAAAATCATTCTCATAAGGGCCTTTGAATTTTTCACAGTATATACTGACAATCGAACATAGTCCTCCTGTTTGCCCGCTATTGATAACCACTGCTTTAGCTAAATATGTATCTTCGCTACTTGGCATTTTGCCAGAAAAAGTCAGTCGTAAGCATTTTTCCCCATCTACCTCCACAAATTCGGACGGTTCCTCTTGCATATCACGCAAAAAAACCTTAAATGTATCTGCCATAGCTTGATCTACTATTTCAATATTCTCTTCAAACACCTCCTTAGGAAGTGTAACTTGAGGGTCTAAAAGCATTATACTTGCATATCCATTTTTCACCGGGTAGTTAGTGAACTCACCTAAAAAGCCTTTACCTCCCTGCAGATACTTGCCCGGAATTGTAAAACTAACATCACCGAAAGACAATTCCTCAGACTTGTATGCAGAGTCTCTACTATCTGTCCAAAGCATATACCCAAACTTGCCCCACTGAAATAAGAGTACCCCTGATATACCTATGGCTACTAATGAAACATACCAAAATCCAGGTTTTTTACAAATGGCAATAATGGCCAAAGCAAGAGAAAGTGAAGCAAAAACAATGGTGGCTGCTATTGAGGGAATTACCCAAGCAAGTATACCAAGTAGGATTGCCATGATACCGGTAGCGAGCCAAACAAACTTGTTTTTGGTCCACGTAATGACTTCTTTTGCTTCACTTACAGGTGAATCTTCCTGCTTAAGAGTTATCTCTTGAGATGATGCAGAAGAAACGACCTCTGTATTCCGGTTGGACAATGGAATCTCAAGTCCACACTGTCCGCAAAAAATGTTACCTTCCGGAATCTCATAACCGCATCTTGAACATTTCATTATTGCATCTCCTCCCAATACAATTAATATGAATGAATTATAGTCTCAACTTTATCTGATTCTCACCACCGCGGAGGTGTGATTAACTCTACTCTTCCGGTCTTCTTCCGATCAGCCGGATGATATCCGCTTCCTCCGCGGCCGGATAGAGTTCCTTCACCCTTCCGATCAGCCGCTCCCAGGATGCGGAAGGCTTTTCGGAATACGCTGATCTCACAAGGTCGGCGCCCCAGATCGCTTCCGGCGGCAGCGGCACCGAGACAGCCATCCCGTATTCTTCGCCGCGCTTATTCTGACGCCTCGTGAAATCAGAAAGCACCAGGTATGTTTGCATCTGCAAGTCCGTAAGGATTCCGGGATAATTCTTCTCTCCGCCCTTACCGAATCCGGCCTGCTTTTTCAGATCGGTCGATAAGATATAAACGTCCTTGCACACAGTATCTCCGTCCGCTTCTTCCCAGAAGAAATCCATGATCTTCTTTGCTCTCCTGCTTGCCTTGCCGTCTTCCCAGAGGGCGTCAAAATCATACCCGCACCTTCTGCTGTTCGCAAAATAGGGCAGCCACTCCCTGCTGATAAAGCCTGCTTTCTTATCAAAAAACTTTCCGTAGGCCACCTCATGGCTTGACGCAATGATCTCTCTCCACTCCCACGGATCCTCTTCGCGTACGCCTGTCCACCAGTAGTCGGGCGAGACATGCTCCTCCGCGGAAAAACCCTCGACCTCATTGGAAAACAAAGGCAGGAATCCCACCTCATTTACCCAGTTCACCAGTTCTTTCCATGTGCGGATCCGGTAAGGGTCATCCCATGCCAGACCGCGCATGATCCATTGTCCGTTCTCTACCAGCATTTCTTCTCTCCGGTTTCGTTTATTCCGCGCACACGCTCCGCGCCGCAGCCGGAGTGTGCCGGTGTGAAAAAAAGGGCCGGATCATCCGGCCCTGCAGTTACTCAGAATATCACCGCGTGCGTTCGCAGGTACTCTTTCCAGAGTTCCATATAACCGGCCTTTAAGTGAATGCCGTCACCGGTCATCTCGGGCATCAGGCTGCCGTCCGGTTCGGAAACCACAGGCTTGATATCAATGTAATAACATTTATGCTCTTCAGCATACTGCTTCAGGGCTTCGTTTCGCGCGTCAATGTTCGGGTTGCTGTGCGTGTGATCCGTCTGTGATTTTTGTGCCGTAACAGGCAGGATCGCGTGCGTATAGATGATGGCGCGCGGCTCCATCTCACGAAGCCTTGTCACGAACTCATCATATGTATTCATGAACGCCGTGTCACTGCCGCCGAGTTCATTCAAGCCAACCTTGATATAGATCTTGGTAAACCGGTCGTAGGGCAGCGCGTCAAAGATCGGCACCTTGCCGTTTGGCGTTTGCACGACCGGCATCGTCTCGTAACGGAAGATCGAGAACGATGTCACGGCATAGAACGTGGCGTTGGTCAGCCCGGAATACATGCCGAATCCCAGCATGCGCGAGTCGCCGATGAACAGCGCGTCGTCAAAATAACTTAAGTCCACTGTCGAGAAAGGCAGCGGATAATCGGCGTTCGGATCGGTGATAACCGTTGTGGAAGGCGCGGAAGAATCATCATCCGCCGGCTTATATACAATGATGTCATTGGTGCCGGCACTGACAACTTCTCCGATCCCGGAGATCTCGGAAGACGCGACCTGCGTGGTCTCTTCCCCGGAGTCCTCAGTTTCAGCCTCCGCATCCGCTTCCGTCTCACTGCCGCCTTCTTCCTCATCCGTCAGATCTTCCACTTCGATCCCGGAAAGATCGGCCGTGACTCTTGCTTCAGCCGCCGCATAGATGGATTCGTATTCTTCTCTGGCCGCTTCCACGGCCGCATCGATATCGCTCCCGTTCATGGCGCTGATCAGATCGGCGGGCTTCTTCTCAAGATCGATCAGTGCAAGCCCGACCCCTGCGCCCGTTGCGATCAGGATCGTTACGATCAGAGCCATGACAACCGCAAAAATACGCCATCCGTGTCCCCTGGAACGGCCGTCGTAATCCGAAAGATACAGATCCTCCGGAAACGCCTCGGCGCCAAATTCCTGCCCGGGGTCCTCTTCGCTCTCTTCCTGCACAGGTTCATAGGTCTGCGTCTGTTGCAGCTGCTGTGCATGCTCCTCAAACATTTCATCAAGGACCTCTTCCAGAGGCTCCTCTGCAGACGGTGTATATGTATTCTCAGGTTCAGGCTCTCTGACCTCCGGCGCCGCCTGACTTACGGGCTGCGTATACCGGGGATTCCTGTTCTGATTCTGTTTTCTGTTTCTGTTCTTTTTACTCATAATCCTGTATCCGAAATCGGTTGATCACTACCATCTTCTGTCATTTCACTCACAATGTCAACCTGTAAAAATGATTATCCTCGCTAAGGAACGAGAAATTGTACAGCAGCAGGATATCTGCCTCAGGATCCGCCGATAAAAGCTCCGAAACCTTGTCCGCATAGTAGCGCAGATCCACCACCGTGATCTCATCGTAATTGTACGTCAAAAACGGGATCAGGCAGTTCGCGTACGAGTCCTTGAACACGATCAGATGACGGCCGTTCCCGGCGTTCTCAGACCGTATCGTGCAGATCTCATCATTGCCGCGCAGAAACATCGCATACTTGTCATAGATCTTCAGTTTATCGGTATCATACAGGGTGTCAAAATCACCGTCCGAGCGTTCAAACGTTGTGATCGGCACGTCATACCAGGTCAGCGTATCGGGCGCGGTCTCTGCCTTATATTTGGCTGAAAGCGTTCCGTAAAAATCATTGATTTCATGTTTGGTGAGCGTCTGAAGTTCAACCGGGCCGGATCCGGCATCTGCCTGCCCGCTTCCGTTTGCTGCGGCAAGTTCGTTCACGATATCCCGATAGGCATAGTATGCCGCTTGCGTGGTCCAGTGATGGTCGGTCCTGTAGTAGAGCTGCTCGTCCTTATGCGACATTAACGATCCGATCATATCCACAGTGTTGACGTTTTCAAGTTCCTGCGCCTTTGCGTAAAAATCACGCAGCTGCGTTTCCTGGTCGATCCGCGGGAATCCTGCCGGCAGGTCTTCCTGCAGGATCTGTACCGCATTCGGTGCGATCGCAACGGTGACCGGTCTGCCCGCCTTCTCTGCAAACTGCCGGATCGCCGTTTCGTTCTTTTTCAGCTGGTCAAGGGAAAGGGGCGATCTTTCAAACAGGTAGTCGTCTTTACCGCGCACGATCCCGTTATTTTCCCTGCTGAGTGTCAGACTGTTCAGCGCTGCCTTTACATCCACGAAGAATTCCCGGAAAGGGAGCTGCTCCGTGGTATAGGTTTCAAACTGCTCCATGAAAGAACCGTCTTTCAGCGTTGCAAACGACAGCGCAGGCCTTGTCTGCAGCGGACGGTTTTCCTTCTGCGAAAAGGACTGCTGCGGCAGGATCAGATAGAGGAGCCACACCGCGAGCAGGGTCGCGCCGAAGAGGAAGGGCAGGATGGAGTTGGAATTGAGTTTGTTTTTCATAACTATACCTAATATTATGCTCATCGCGCGCGTGCGCGCTATGCATCTCCCGCGAGCCAATTCGCAACACTTCGTGAATCATTGCTCTTCCGGTTTTACGCGATGCGGATTCGCAACGCAAGCGTTGCTCATCGCGCGCGTGCGCGCTATCCATGCAAGCGCAATCCCGCGTCTCGCTTGCAAATTCGCTTTACGCGATGCGGATTCGTAACGCTGCGCGTTACTCATCGCGCGTAACCGCGCTATACAACTCCGAATCTTCTGCCCCTTCCGTAAGCAAGCTTCCGACGGGTCAGAAATTCGAAGTTGTGCATCGCATTTTCAGAACCGAAAGTATAAGAACGGATTATACCCTGCATCGGCGAGGTAGGCAACGGATGCAAAAAAGATCAGCATGCTGACGACGATCCCCGGCACGCGCATCCTGAATTTATGGTATGCACCGGCAAGAACGGGTGTCGAGAGGACGCAGCCGATCAGCATGATCACGCCGTAGTTGCGCAGATAATACAGCGCATCCGTACCGCCGGTAAACGAAAACAGTCTGGTAAAGAACACGCCGATCTGTTTCAGATCGGTGATCGCAAAGATCATCCAGCTGAAAGCGATCAGCAGTTTGGCATACACCGATGCGATGACCGGGTGCTTTTCAAGGAAACCTGAGAGGAACCTTTTTTCGATCGCTAAGATCACAAAGAAGAACAGCCCCCAGAGCACGAAATTCCAGTCCGCTCCGTGCCAGAATCCGGTCAGCGCCCATACGATCAATAGGTTTACATAAGTTCTTCCTGCGCCTTTCCGGTTGCCTCCGAGCGGAATATAAACATACTCACGGAACCACCCGGACAGCGTCATATGCCATCTTCTCCAGAATTCCGTGATACTCTTTGACATATAGGGATGGTTGAAGTTCTGCGGGAACGTAAAGCCGAGCATCTTCCCGAGCCCGATCGCCATCAGGGAATAGCCGTTAAAATCAAAATAGATCTGCAGGCTGAAACTCAGCATCGTAAGCCATGCCATCGGCATGGAGAGATTCTCAAAACCGGCCTCCGACATCTCCGTCCAGAGCGCGCCCACGTTATTGGCGATCAGCACTTTGGAACCGAGCCCCAGGATGAATACCGAAACGCCTTCCGCGATCGAAGAAAGTGTGATTTTCCTCTCATGCCGTGCCGTCTCCACATCGGAATAGACAACGATCGGTCCGGCGATCAGCTGCGGGAACATGCACAGATAAGTCCCAAGCGTCAGAACAGACCTCTCGGCCTTGACTTTGCCACGATATACGTCCACTACATAGGAAACGATCTGAAAGGTGTAGAAACTGATCCCAAGCGGCAGTGTCAGCGCAACGGCACCGATCTGCAGCCCGGTGAGATGATTGAGATTGTCGATGAAGAAATTGATGTATTTAAAGAAAAGGAGCATACCAAAATCAAAGACCAGCGCCAGGATCAGACAAATCTTCTCCCGTGCAGGTCTTGTGATCCGGTCGTTTCCTTCATTTGCCACTTGTCCGGTGCTTTCGCGAAAGCGTCCGATCGCAAGTCCGGCAGCATAGTTCACAAGGATCGAAAGCACCAGGAGGAGCAGGTATTTAGGCTCACCCCATCCGTAAAAGATAATGCTTCCGATCAGCAGAACGATGTTCCGGTACTTTGCGGGACAGATATAGTAGAGCGCAAAGAAAACCGGTAAAAACCAGAATAGAAACAGTAAAGTGCTGAATACCTTATTTATCTCATCTCAGATTCAGATCAGCGGATATTTTGCCGTAAGCGTTGCAACGATCGCGCGCGCTTTTTCAACGCCGGCCTCTCCTTCGCGTACCACAGCCGTAATCGCTTCCGCAACCTGATCCATATCGGCCGTGTTTAAGCCTCTGGAGGTAGCCGCGGGCGTCCCCAGTCTGATCCCGGAGGTCACGAACGGACTCTGCGGATCGTTGGGAACCGTATTCTTGTTGGCCGTGATATGCGCCTTGTCGAGCAGCTTCTCGACATCCTTGCCGGTCAGCCCCTGCTTTCTTAAGTCAAGCAGCATCAGGTGGTTATCCGTTCCGCCGCTGACGATATCCAGACCGCGGTCAAGCAGCCCCTTGCACAGCGCCTGCGCGTTGGCTACGATGTTGCCGGCATAAGTCTTGAATTCCGGGGAGAGCGCTTCCTTGAAGCAGACAGCCTTGGCTGCGATGACATGCATCAGCGGACCGCCCTGCGTTCCCGGGAAAATAGCCTTGTTGAAATTGTATTTATCTGCTGCCGCCCGGTTGCACATGATCATGCCGCCGCGCGGACCGCGCAGTGTCTTATGTGTCGTTGTCGTTACCACATCCGCATACGGGATCGGACTCTCATGATAGCCCGTAACGACCAGTCCCGCGATATGCGCGATGTCCACCATCAGGACTGCGCCGACCTTGTCACAGATCTCGCGGAAACGTTTGAAATCGATCTTTCTTGCATAAGCGGACGCGCCCGCAACGATCATCTTCGGCTTGCAGGAAAGCGCAATGCGCTCCACCTCATCATAATCGATCACGCCGTCGCTGTTCACGCCGTAAGGCACGCATTTGAAATACTTACCGGACAGATTGACCGGTGAACCGTGGGACAGATGCCCGCCGTGATCCAAATTCATGCCCATGAACGTATCGCCCGGCTCCATAACGGCAAAGAACACCGCCATGTTGGCCTGCGCACCGGAATGCGGCTGCACGTTCACGTAGTCGCAGTGGAACAGTTCTTTCGCGCGTTCCCTTGCGAGTTCCTCCACAACATCCACGCACTCGCATCCGCCGTAGTAGCGCTTGCCCGGATACCCTTCCGCATATTTATTCGTCAGCGGCGAGCCCATTGCTGCCATAACGGCCTTGCTCACCCAGTTCTCGGAAGCGATCAGTTCGATATGGCTGTTCTGACGCTCCATCTCCGCTGTAATGGCATCCGCGATCTGCGGGTCGTAGTTCTTGATCTCATCAAATGAATACATGTTGTGGCTTCCTTTCGTGGCTTTCTTTGGCAGGTCAAAATCACCCGCGTTTTCAGTCCGTTACAATCATACCCATCTGCATGCCTTTAAGTCAAGCAAAGCAGGCCAAATAATTATTGGTTTGGACTAATTATTCTTGGTGTTCCTGCGGCGCATACCCATCCTCGCCCTGTAGGCGGCAAAAGCCGAAGGAAGCGGGTAGGTCGAGCTGATCTGACCGGGCGTGGCATAGATCAGGTGATGCGCCTTCTCAGGTGCCGGAAAGCCCACCTTTACCTCATAAGCGATCATGTGCCACTCCTTGTGCGTAAAGATATGTTTTGCATCCTCGATCCGCTCGATGTGCAGCGGATCCAGGTTCAGTTCCTTTATGAAAGTCAGGGCCTCATCCTCGTCCATCCACCCGGGCGCATGCAGCGGTTCATACATGCCCGCGAGCAGGCCTTTTTCACTGCGCTTGCGCAGGATGATCGTATCATCATGGCGGATCAGAAAGACCGTCATCTTCTCGATCGTGCGGGCCTTTGATTTTGACTTAACGGGGTAGCTCGTCTGGGTGCCGTCATGGCAGGCAAGACAGAGGTGCGAGAGCGGACAGGACGTACAAAGAGGCGCGCCGTTTGGCAGGCACACCGTTGCGCCAAGATCCATCATGGCCTGGTTAAAAGCACCGGGCGCATCCTTTGGGATCACGGCATCAAGCGCTTGCGCGACCTCCTTTTTAAAGGCGGGATCGGCGATATCCTTCCCGTTTGCGCCAAGTCTGGTATAGATGCGGAGCACGTTTCCGTCGACAGCCGCTTTGGGAATGTCAAAGGCGATCGATGCGATCGCGGCCGCCGTATAGGGGCCGATCCCACTCAGTTTCAGGAGTGCGTCATGATCTGCAGGCAGATGTCCGCCGTATTCGTTCATGACCGTAACGGCTGCTTTTTGCATATTGCGGACGCGGCTGTAATATCCCAGTCCTTCCCACAACTTCAAAAGCACTTCCTCCGGAGCATCCGCAAGGGACGAAACCGTCGGAAGTGCATGTAAGAATCTTGTATAATATTCCTTCACCGCCTCTACTCTGGTCTGCTGCAGCATGATCTCCGAGAGCCAGATCCTGTAAGGATCCTGATTTTCCCGCCAGGGAAGGTCTCTCTTGGAAACCGCATACCACTCAAGCAGCAAAGGTGCGATCTCAGCGTAATCGATTGCCCTCATACTTCTTCATCGTTGTCATGTAATCGCGCAGTTCCCGGTACTGCTCCTCAACATCTGTTGCGTTCAACTGAATATCATGCGTGATGCAGATCGTGCGGATCATCTCATCCGTCAGACGATCGCGCATGTTGTAGAGGATCTCGACTTTCTCTCCGTAAAGTTTTGCGTCAAGCAGGCGCTCCAGTTCCGGATCGAGCTGCGCATCCATGTTCTCTTCGAATTCCATATTTATCTCCCTCTTTAGGCCTTTATTTTCACCGCGCACTGCAGCCTGCAGGCATTGCGGAACGCACCCTTTCTGTACAGTATAACTGAAAATCATCCCCTTGTCATCTGCAGCAAAAAAGCAGACCGTTTCCGGTCTGCTTTCCTGCCTTATATACTGTCCCCTTTACGGGTTGGTAACAACCTTAACGGAATACTTGTCCGGTGTATCGCTTCCCGGGTAGTATACATAGATGGGCACTGTCTTGGTGACTGCCTTGACAATGGGCTTGCCGTTTTTCTGTTTCTCCACATAACCCGGAACAAAGCCGAGTTCATACACGCCCTCATCGGCTTCTTCAAGCCGGTATACATCAGCAAATGCTGAATCAAGGCTTACAAAAGCGATCTCATCGACGCTTTGATCCGCTATTTCAATCCGGACGGTCACCGTCCTTTCATAATCGCGGTTGATCAGTTTATTCACCACAGTAGCGATGCCGCCGCTCTTTCCGCGCACAACCTTGAATGTGCAGGAGACCGGAAGCTTTTCGGTCGTTCCGTTACAATTAAGCAGTTTCACAAGCATATTTGCCTGATAGGTTCCGACCGGCAGCTGTTCGTCTTCTTTCCGGAAAAACCATACCATGTTGTCATCAGTATCGACGTCAAACAGGTCTGTCATGTCAAGGACCTGGTTTTTCACCTTGGTGGTAATGTTTACAAGATCGATGCCTTTCCAGATTCCATGGCTATACGGGTCAAACACATTCTTAACGGTGATCTCCGCTTCAGCGTATGTTTCATTTTCAAATCTGATATTATCGATCGAACCTGTCACCTTGGCAGAAACCTTAGGCTTGCCGTTCGCCTTAGCCGGATCCAGCACCGTGATCTTGGCGGTTACAGGTTTGGCTTTCAGCGGATACGAACTGTCAAAGACCATCGGTGTGATCTTGACGGTACAAGTCTTGCCATAGAAGGAAGACATGCCCGCCGTAACAGGTGTGATATCGAAGAATGATGCATTCGTATAATTACCGTCCCCTTCAAACGGAGGCGTCAATCCTCTCGGTCCGGACAGTTCCACGGTATAATCATACACGTTTGCGTCCTCCGGACTGATGAGTTTGAACAGGATCGCTCCGTCATCATAATCCGGGTTGATCGTTACAGCAGTGGCGTTGAGCTTCGGTGCAACAACGGACTGGGCGATCTTGCCCTTATAGGTTGCGTTTACTTTGCCAAGCGTCGTGTTAAGGGTTACCGTTGTCTCGATCTGCATCCCGGCATAGCCTTTCTCGAGCAGATCAAACGCCTTATCCTCCCAGAGATAAATCTCTCCCGCATAAGGATCATAATCGGAGCCAAGGATATCTGTAATATTCGTCTTAACGGTCTTGTTGATCACAAATGTTTCAACTTTCGGATCCGACATCATGGGATTGAAATTCTTGGCGTTTATGGTCAGCACCAGTTCGGATTCCGGAACACTCGCATCCAGTGCTCCCTTGCCCTTGAGCGTAAAGCTTGGATTCTTGGCATTCTTCTCGGTTGGGATAGATACGGTAATGGTCTTTGCAGCTCCCGTTCTGTTGCTGATCTTGTTCTCCGGATACATGAGCAGTTTGTACTTCTGCCCGAATGCAGCCTTCGGGGTAGCCATGAAGCCCACCATCCCGATATTATCGTCCGGGTCTGCCTCGGCAACTACCGCAAGCGGCGATTCATCGGTGCCGTTTATGTATTCATTATTCTTACTGTCGAAAA
Source organism: Lachnospiraceae bacterium (assembly GCA_017961065.1). Taxonomy (GTDB): domain Bacteria; phylum Bacillota; class Clostridia; order Lachnospirales; family Lachnospiraceae; genus UBA2868. Next base: position 7,902 of record JAGCXZ010000260.1, on the reverse strand, counting down.
TACGGACTTTAAATTCCGTAACCTCTTCCGAAAAATCACCCGTCTCGAATCCGATTGCATTGTACTCTTCGTTCAGCGGATTAGCCGTTCCGGAAGTTTTGTTAAGTTTAATGAACGGTTCACTGTTTGCGATCGTATAAGGGATCGCAACCGTAACATTGTAATTCTCCGGGAGATTGTATCTCTCATCTTCGATGAAAGCCAGCACCTTGATGCTGCCTTTTCCCTTTGCAGGCAGCGCCGAAGTGGAATTGATCGTCTGTGTAGCCTCATCCACGAACAGTCCCTTGGGAAGCAGCCTGGAATCAGGTCCCATGATCTTATCAACTTCCACGCCGGTAAAGGAAACATCCAGTCCCTCCGCTCCGGCAAAATAGGCATCAAAGGTCAGTGTGCCTGCCGGCTTCACATCCTTGGCCGTCGGAAGGGCGCCTGTGAAGGAGAATGAAACCTCCTCTGACTCTAACCACATTTCACCTTTCCCTTCCACTTCAAGCTCGAACCACAGCGTCGCCTTGAATTTGGATTTCAGCAGCGTTGCAAGCGCAGTCTTATTATTGATAACGCTCTGCGGAACATAGAAATCCAGATAACCGTCATCCGAAATGGTCAGATCTATCATTTCAGTAACATTGCCGGCATTACTGTCTATAAATGCATCGTAGATCTCGTAATCCGCAACCGAGGAAGCATTGACATCAGCGCTCCTTATCACAAACGGCAGCTTGTTGCTGGTTTTGTACACATCGATCTTCATGGTCTGTTCCGGCATATGCACTTCAAGATCATCCGAAGGTGTGCTGCCGTTGATGATCAGCCTTGTTCTGGCCGTAACAGGTTTAGAAGACGTCTGATTCATGGGCTCGTTAAAGTACATGGCCACAACATCCACCGTATCGCCGTCTTCCACGGTGGCGAAGAACACATCTGCCTCTTCTGCCGTCGAATTGCTCTTCTCGATACTGATCCCGTGCCAGGAGTCCGAGATGTAAGAGCTGCCCGGTTCCGCAATGCCCCAGGAAATACGATCCGGATCGAGCAGCGCTCCTTCCGGATCAGAAGCCTTCATAACGAATGTCAGCGGGTCCTCAAAATCCGATACTGTCAGGTTTCCGCCCGGCATCAGTTCGATCGCCTCAACTTCATAGCAATATTCCGTCTCGTTGGATATCTCGAACCGGATAGTTGCGGTCGCATCTGTACCGGTCTGTTCAACACCGTCTGCATCCGTGTAATCATTGTCATATGTTGCAATGATATCAAAGGTTCTGGTTTCGGTGATATTCTCAAACAGCACGGAACATGAACCGTTCTCCAGTTTGGTAAGGGCAGCCCCCTCTCCGGATCCTACTTCATCGGTCCCTTCATAAACCGAATAGGACAGTCTGTCCGCATCCAGCACCATGTTCTCCGGATCCGCGGATACCGGCGTAACAATGACCGGGTCGGCAGGGTTGTTGATCTTCACACTGCCCGTAGGCGCTGATCCGTTAAAGATCATGCCCAGTGTTGTGACGGGCAGATATACGACAATTTTGCATGCAGCACTCAGTTCCTCCCGCTCGGCGATCAGATAGAACGTACAAGCCTCCATATTATCCGGAATGGAGAGCGTGATGGTCTCGTAAAGATCCTCCTCGTCTCTGCTGCAGTTGAAGGTAGCACCTGCATACTGCACAGTTCTATCTTCAACTTCTGCGTCTTCATCTTCCGCAAAAAAGACGTCAAATTCGCCGGGATCGGGGCTGTAGATGTGATTACCCTCTCCGTAAATGCCCCAGCATTGCAGCTGATATGTACCTCCTGCGGTGACCGTAAGCTCAGACTGATCCAGTGCCAGGCGTGTGAGCTCATCAATTGAATCACCCAGCAACAGGTCAGCCTCATCCTCCTGCGCCGGCTCCGCTTCTTCCGGAACTGTTGCGTCTTCACCGTCTGAGGCTGCCGCAAGCGGCTCCACAGTCTCCGGATCGGCAGATTCCGGTGTTTCCGTGGCGGCGAGCACCTCCACCGTACCTGCAACGGACAGATCTGCAATGGGATCCTCCGCTGCGCAGACGGTAAAGGACATGCAGTATGTCATGACATACATGGCAAGTCCCAGTCTCGTCAGCCTCGTCAACAATCTTTTTTTCAGCATAGTTTTCACCTCCGCGTCAAAAAAACATACGTATGGCTATAGTAATAACATGATATATAAATGTATCACATTTCGGGCGGAATGTAAATCGCACGGGGACGTTCGGTACGATCATGTGACTATGTGGTCACTGCTCCCCGGCAACACGGAAAACAGCGGCACTGCCGGGCGCATCTGTTTCCGGAACAAACCTTGTCAGTTCCGCTCCGCCCAGGTAAAACAGCCGCCCGAAGACGGATTCCATCAGATCGGATGACATCAGGGAGACGGCAGCTTGTCCGCCGGAACGGAAAAGGACAACGGTATAGCCTGTTCCGTCTGTCTGCGGAACTTCCATCTTCTGCACCGTGGCACGCTCGTCTTCGATCAGGATCAGGCGTTCCACCGGCAGCGGCTGTGTCTCATCCGATTTGTCATGCAGAGAAGTATATGCACGGAATGATCCGTTCTGATTCTCAAGGAAAAACCTCACATCCTCGCCGTCCACATTGATCTGCCAGCCTGTCTTTCCCTCCTGCTCCGTATACGGCGTCCTGTCCATGAGAAGGCGGTAGGGTTTTTCCGCTTCTTCCCCGTAGTAACCGAATTTTGCAAACCAGGCGGTGATACGCGGCATATCCGATGTGAGCAGCAGCATGGCCGGAACTGACGATGACGGGAACAAAAGATCCGCCAGTGTAGCGGCTTCATCAGACCCGAGCCCTTCTGCCTGCAGCCTGCGTGCCGCTTCTGCCCGGTCAGTCCGCAGCAGTTCATCCATCAGTGCGAGCGTCTCCCGGTTCTCCCCGAATGTTTCAAGCATTTTCTCAGTTGCCCTGTCACCGCTTCCTGAAAGCATCCGGATGATATTGGCGGAAAGGTCCTCGCTGTCCGTGGCAAGCGCCCTTCCCATCCAGAACACACGCTGCCCGGTCTGTGATCCGCCGTCAAAGAGCGTGCGGCGCTGTGATTTTTCCTCAAAGAAATATCCGTAATCCCACCAGCCTGCCACGATCGTGTCCGCACTTGTATTATCACGGATATAGGACAGTGAATCATGCAGGTCCCTGTTGACGGACGGAAGGGAATCCCCCGAAGACCGGTAAGCACCGTATACAGCAGGGAAAATCATGAGCAGGATGATCATCGCGGCAAAGATCTGATGATCCATCATCTTTTTCTCCCGCATCAGGCTGCAGACAGTCCCTGTCAGAGCACCCGCAAGGATCGCCACCGGCACGGCAAAGAGCATGATGAAACGCCAGCTCCTGACCGCCAGCACAGCCGTGATCACAAACCACAGGATCAGAAGGATATGGTCAAACCGGATCTCTTTTTTAAAGGTCTTTACGATCATCAGAACGCACATGGAAAGAGCTGCAAGGCAGGGGATCATACCGCCGACCGCATTGATGATCCCGATATCGCTCCCCGAAAGAACGCGCATCTGGAACAGCCCGGTCAGACCGCCTGCGATCAGGGAAGGCTTGCGCATCTCGGATACGGAGATCAGCGCGTTCGGAAACAGGTCATCCCCGCTTGAAAAGACGCCTTTGATGTTGTCAAATGCGCTGCGGAACAGATCCGGATTGGTGGCGATGACCAGAACGCACAGCGCACCGAAAAAGACCAGTTCCGGAAGCAGACTCCGCACGGAGTCCGCTGCTTTTTCCTCACCCCGGTTCAGATGCTTCAGCAACATATACACAAACAGTGCCGCGGCAAAAAGTCCCGCGAATAGATAATAGATATACCAGGACTGCAGCAGCGCAATAAAACTCAGGATGAAGAGCAGCGCATAAATGATCCGTCTTCTCCATAAGGCGGCAGGCTTTTCCCCTGCTTTCTCTTTGCCAAACGAATCCACCAGCAGGCATCCGAAACAGAACAGGAAGCAGGATGTCCAGGAAATGACTGTATCCGTATCGTAGAAGCCCGGAACCGTATGAATAAAGTAACCGTAGTTGATGGCGGCAAGCAGGGACGAAACGACCGCCGCGATCACGCCTTTTAACCGGTAAGCAAGGATGAACACGGGGATCACAACAAGCGCAGATAAAAAAGCGCCCTGCCAGTACGCAACCTGCTCCAGTGAGATCACCGTGAAAAGGGACAGGAACTTCTGCACAAAGATCGCAATGTATGCCATCAGGGGACGGTATCCTTCGGCGCTTCTGCCTTCAGGCGCAAAACTTAAGGAATCCCAGAGTTCTCCGTCTTTTACGGTATCTCCCGCATGTCCGTACGCTGCGATGTCTTTGGTCATACGCAGATGATAATAGGAGTCCATTTCCGTGAGGTAGGGAACGCCGGTCTCGGGATCCAGATATGCTTCTCCAAGCTGCGTGTTCACTTTGTGATTGACCAGACAGCGGAACCCGAATGAAGCTGCCATGATCAGCAGGATCAGGCCAAGCAGCAGCGGGATCTTTTTTACGTTCTTTTCTTTTGTCTTCATAATTCCTCTGTTTTATGAATGTATTTTTTGCAGGTTTCGATCACCAGTCCGTCCCGGAGCAAAACCAGCAGGAGCAGATACAGGATCGCGCCGCAGACAATCTGCAGGCACAGCACGATCACGGCATGGAGCGGAACAGTGCCCAGCAATCGGACCGCTCCCGCCATACAGATACCGGCGATCAGCCGTTTCCAGGACAATGCTCCGATCATGCGAACGCTCAGCATTCCCTCACAGTGTGCCAGATACAGGACACTGATCAGTGATTCGGCAGCAAGCGATGCAAGGACCGCGCCCTTTGCTCCGAGGATCGGGATCAGGGCCAGGTTGAGCAGCAGGTTCAGGACCGCTCCCGCCACGATATACATCGCAGACTGCGCGCGTTTGCCGGCAGGTGTGTAATACTGATTGCCCAGGCAGTTACTGATCGCTACAACAGGGATCAGCGGGAGCATCAGGCAGATCAGGAATTCCACCGGTTCATACCCTGCTCCGAAGAAAACGGGAACCAGTGAATGCGTTATCCCAAGCAGCCCGAAGGCGGCACCGTAACTCATCAGGAACACAAAGTCGGCAGAGCGGCGGATCCCGGTCCGTATCCTCTCCTCCTGTTTTGCGGCAAAGAGATAGGAAAACCGCGCACCGGCAACTGCGTTGAACACCAGATAGGAAATGCCCTGCGCGACCGCGATCAGTTTGGAAGCCTGTTCGTAGTAGCCGTTTTCATACGCACTATCCGTGATCAGACCGATCAGCGTTTTGTCCATGACAAGATAAACCGAGGATGCGATCGTCGGGATAAAATAGATACAGGTTTCCCGCAGATGCTGCTTTAAATGCAGGCCGTCCCACCCGGCCCGCACCAGATAACGCGGCAGGAATAGCCACATCGACAGGTTCGCACCCAGAAAGATCACGGAATTGATGATGCAGAATAAGATCACATCTTCTTTGGAACGGACCAAGGTAAAAGTCAGAACAACACCGGCGATCCGGATCACGCCGCTACTTAGGACGATCGCCCCGATCCGCTCCAGTCCCATGTAGAACCAGGTAATATCACACATGGTACCGAGAAGGAACGGCGTAAGTGCCAGAAAAAAGAGATAATGACTGCTTCCGGACAGGATAATGAGCGCCCATACGATCAGGCAGATCAGACAGGTAAAGATGCTCATGCCTTCGATCTGCCAGAAAAGCCTGCTGCAGGCCTGCCTGTCATCGCGGTTCCTGGCGATCTCCCTCATGCCGTATGCGGCTGTTCCGAGAGCACCGAACAGCATGAAATAAGAGACCACGGAATAGGAATAACTGTACGCTCCGACACCTTCAGGCCCCAGCACCCTTGAGATATAGGGCAGGGTGACCAGCGGGATCGCAAACAGCAGGATCTCATAAAGCATACGGTATATGAAGTTTTTCTTCAGGTCCGGAGTCTTTGTATCACTCATTTTCTGATCCTGCAGGCTTTATTGTACATCCGGCTCCGGCTCGCGGAGCGCTTTTGCAACGTCCATGCTGTATGCCACATGGATCTCCCTCTCGTGCTCAGGCGGCTCAGTCATATAATCTCCGTACTGGTCTCTTAAATAGCTGTCGTAATCTTTCGGGATGATCACGCTCAGTCCGCAGAATTCACCCCGGGCCGTTTCCGTAAACAGTTCTTTCGGGAAAATACCCTGCCGGTAGGAGATATCTGCGGGGGTTCCCATATAAGCACTCCTGCCGGAATACCTGCCGAGTCTGTCGCAGATCTTCAGGTAAAGGCGGATCCCGCCGATATGCGAAAAGATGCAGCCGACGTTTCTCCTGAAACGGTAATAGCGTCTGATCTCTCTGTTACTCCCGCACTTCTCCATGATCACAGGAGACGGATGCAGATAATCCAGACAGAATGCAGACGCATAGAAGGCAAGATCGTATATCAGACCGCGCAGCAACCTGCGCAGGTGATTTTGCGGCACGGGTTCCACAACGAAAATATCCACCGCCACCATGTTATACCCGGGATTGCCCATGTAGCTGACCGATCTGTACTCTGTATTCTTCGCATAGAGCTTCGGGATCTTGAAATAATAGCCCTCGGATACGCAAGGAACGGCAAGTTCATAATCCGTGTATCTGCCGGCACGCTGCTCTTTTTGCAGAACCTGCACGAACTTTTCAAAATCACTGCGCAGCATCATGATGTCAATGTCATCATCCCAGGGTATAAATCCCTTGTGGCGCACCGTTCCGAGCAGGGTACCGCCGCACATCATATATCCGATCCCGTGTTCATCACACAACTCTCTGATATCGGCAAAGATCCCCAGAAGACAGTTCTGCAGTTGTTTCAGTTCCGTATCGCTCAGCCGGTATTCGCGAAACCACTCCGAATAGACCGTCTTGCCGGGCTTTAGAAAATTACCAGACATAATCCACCCTGCCGTCTATTTTTCCTGCGGGCCGCTGTTTCCGGTCCTGTCCTCATGGAGCGCGAGACGCTGGGTAAGATCCCTGATCTGCGCATTCTGCTTTGATATCACGATCGTCATGGAAAAGACGATCATGGCAAGAAAAACAAGTCCGAAGAAGAACAGCATATTGCTTGGGGTCTCGATACCGAAAAGCGCGCAGAAAAACGTCAGGATCCCCGGAAAAGCCGTGATGACCATCATGGCGGCATCCAGGAGGATCCAGGGCAGAACGTATCTGATATCCGCCTTTTTGGTCTTAAGCTTCAAAAACAGAAACAAAAGGACCCGGATCCATATCACAAACAAAAAGATCTTCAGACGTATGCTCATCATCTCATCCTTTCCAGGATCACGGCGATCGTGACTTTGACCATATAATATATTGCCCCGGCGGGCCGTATGGATGAGCGGCCGCCGGCTCTCTTACGCATCCGGACGGGTATTTCCGTTACGGTATATCCGTTCTTCAGTACGCGCACGATGCTCTCCGGTTCCGGATAATCCTGCGGGTAATCCGACGCAAACTCCTCAATGAGCTTTCTGCCCACCATACGAAGCCCCGATGTGGGATCCGTGATCCTCTGCCCGCACAGGAGTCTGATCAGCCGGGAAAAATAGCGTATTCCCATGCGCCTGATCCTGCCGGACTGATCTCCCTCTTTCTCGATAAAACGGGACCCGACAACCATATCGGCTCCCTGCTGCAGCAGGGCTTCGCAAAGCGAAGGCAGATACGCGGGATCATGCTGACCGTCTCCGTCCACCTGAACCGCGATATCGTAACCGTTTAGTGCCGCGTACCGGTAACCCGTCTGTACGGCCCCGCCGATCCCGAGATTGACCGCCAGATCCAGATATTCAATATG
>JAGCXZ010000259.1 GCA_017961065.1 Lachnospiraceae bacterium | reverse complement strand
TCAAACTTCACAGTCCCATCGACCAGGGCGAACAGGGTGTCGTCCTTACCCTTGCCGACATTGGTACCGGGGTGAATCTTTGTTCCGCGCTGACGAACCAGAATATTGCCGGCCAGAACAAACTGACCGTCTGCACGCTTTGCACCAAGACGCTTGGATTCACTGTCACGACCGTTTTTGGTCGAACCCATTCCTTTTTTATGTGCCATCTGATTATCCCTCCATCGTTAAAGCTGTGTTGAATTACGCATGAATCGCTTCGACTGAAAGCTTGGTATAGGGCTGCCTGTGACCCTGTGTACGACGATATCCTTTTTTCGGCTTCATCTTGTAAACACGGATCTTGGCACTCTTTCCATTCTTCACAACCTTCGCGGTTACGGTTGCGCCTTCAACAAAGGGCTTGCCGATGGTCGAGCTATCCTCGTCCACAACACAAAGAACCTTGTCAAAAGTGACTTCTTCGCCGGCGTCTGCTTCGAGCTTTTCCACAAAGATCACATCGCCTTCCGCGACACGATACTGTTTTCCGCCAGTAAGAATAACGGCATGCTTCACAAATACTTCCTCCTATAATTCAGGGCTCGCTCTGGGGGCGGAGACAGGGCTCTCTTTCATACCCTTTCAAGGCGGCTATGGAATATTACCACTATTCCGGCTTCTTGTCAATGAATTTTTCAGCTCTGCGGGTACTTTTTTCCGTTTTTTATTTCCAGCTTTCCCACACTTCCGGGCAGTAGCCGACTGTCGCCGTTTTCCCGTTGCGAACAACGGGCGTGCGGATCAATTCCGGGATTTCGTAGAGTTTTTCCAGTTTTGCTTCGTCAGATGCCAGATACTGAAAAAGCGGATAGTCCCGATCCTCGGGATTCGCAATGGCATCGATTCCGAGAGCGTTGCATACGCTTTTCAATTCTCCCCTGCTCATGCCGTATTTAATGATGTCGATATACTGGTAGCGGATTCTTCTCTCCTTGAAATAGCGTTCCGCTTTTCTGGTATCAAAACACTTGCTTTTACCGAAAATCTGAATATTCATCCGGTGCGCCTCATTCCTTTTCCGATTCCAAAATCAGATTTCCGTAATAACCGGGAGAATCATCGGACTCCTGCGCGTTGTTTTATACAGGTATCCGGAAAGATCTGATTTTACCTTCGTCTTGATGCTGTTCCAATCCGATATATGCTGCGCATCACATTTTTCCACGGTTTCGATCACAATCGTGATCAGTTCATCCATCAGGGATTCCGCTTCTTTCACATAAATGAACCCGCGCGTTATTATTTCCGGTTCCGCGAGAAGCTTGTGGTCGTGTGAGGAATATGTCAGAACAACAACAATCATCCCGTCCTCTGCAAGCTTGTGGCGGTCGCGCATCACGACGCTTCCGACTTCGCCGATACCGCCGCTTCCATCCACAAGAACCGCCCCGGAAGGAACCGTATCGGAACAGAGCACGCCTTTCTTGGTAAACTCAATGACCGTTCCGTTCTCGGCGATCACAATGTTTCTGGGACTGACGCCCATCATTCTCCCAAGCTCTGCGTGCTTTACCAGCATGCGATGCTCTCCGTGCACGGGAATAAAATACTTCGGTCTGGTCAGGGCCAGCATCATTTTCTGCTCTTCCTGGCAGGCATGGCCGGACACATGCAGATCGGTATGGCGGTCGTAGATCACCTCTGCACCCTTATGAAAGAGTTCGTCAATGACGCGGCTGATTGTATTCTCATTTCCCGGGATAGCGGACGCTGAAATAATCACGCGGTCATCGGAATCGATCTGAATCTGGCGGTGCTCTGAAAATGCCATTCTGTAGAGCGCGGACATCGCCTCTCCCTGGCTGCCGGTTGATATGATCACAATCCTGTTTTTCGGCAGTCCGTTAATCTGATCCAGGTCAACCAGCACATCTTCAGGGACTTCCATGTATCCGAGCACGATTGCCGTCCGGAGGACATTTTCCATGCTTCTGCCCGTCACGGCAACTTTACGCCCGTATTTAGCCGCCACATTGATGATCTGCTGCAGCCGATGAACATTTGAGGCAAAAGTTGTGATGATGATCCGTTTGTCGCAGTTGACAAACAGTTTGTCAAAGCTCTCTCCGACTTTCCGTTCGGATGCGGAATGCCCCGGAGTTTCGACATTGGTCGAATCGCTGAGCAGCGCCAGAACTCCTTCATTTCCCAACTCGCCGAATCGCACAAGATCGATCATCCCGCCGGCAATCGGCGTTACATCAATCTTAACATCTCCCGTATGGATCACCGTACCGACAGGCGTGCGGATTGCAAGTGCGACTGCATCCGGAATGCTGTGGTTAACGCGGATAAACTCAATGGAAAAACTGCCGATCCGGAAGACAGAGCCGGCTTTTTTTGTAAAAATCTGTGTGTTGTAAAGCAGGTCCTCCTCTTCCAGCTTCAGTTCAATCAGCGCCGCGGTCAAAGGCGTTGTATAAATCGGAATATCCAGTTCTTTCAAAACGAAAGGTACTGCACCGATATGATCTTCGTGACCGTGGGTGATAATCATGGCCCGGATA
>JAGCXZ010000258.1 GCA_017961065.1 Lachnospiraceae bacterium | reverse complement strand
TGGCGGAGGTGATGAGATCGTTGTCTAATCTGGTTAAGTACGCGAATGTCCGGGAGAAAGAATCCGAAAACCGCATAATCGATTCCAACGAGATGGTCGCGGAACGTCTCCGCTTTCTGACGGAGCAGATGGAAGCGCAGCTTGCGCCGGAAGAGGACGATTTCACGGAAGGCTTTGCAGAAGGTCTGGATGCGGACCAGGTCGAGGAACTGATGGCGGACCGCGACGCGGCACCCGAGCCGGATTCCGGTATGGCAGCAAAGATCGATGAGGCCAAAGAAGAGCTTGCCAGACTGCAGGCGCAGGCCGATGAGGTCGTAAATGACGCCAAAGAACAGGCGGATGCCATGATCGCGCAGGCGCAGGCAGACGCGAAGGAGATTGAGAACGCGGCCCGCAGTGCGGGACACGAGGAAGGCTATCAGGCCGGTTATCAGGAAGGTATGGAGAAGGTTCATGAGGCGGAAGCGCAGCTTGCGCAGCGCGAAGAGGAGCTGAACCGTTCCTACGAAGAGAAGCTGGCTGAGATGGAACCGCAGCTGATGAATGTGCTCTGCGGCATTTACGAGCATGTGCTCGGGATAGATCTGCAGGGACGCTCGGATGTGGTGATGTACCTCCTGCAGCATGCCATGCAGACGATCGAAGGCGGGACCAATTATCTTGTGCATGTTTCCCCGGATGACCATCCTTATGCTGTGGAACATAAGGACGAACTGACGGGAATGGTCGGACTGTCCGGCACACTGGAACTGGTGGAGGATCATACGCTCAAACAGGGACAGTGCTATATAGAAACGGAAAGCGGGATCTTTGACTGCAGCTTCGGCGTGGAAATGGAATTGCTTTCCAAAGAACTGAAGCTGCTCTCACGCAGCGATAGCTGATCTTTTCGAAGGCAACCGCATTGAATATCGAGAAATACAACAAATTAACCGAAAAAACATACTATAAGCGCCTCGGCAAAGTGATCAACGTGATCGGACTGACCATTGAATCCAATGGACCGGACGCCAAACTGGACGACCTTTGCAAAATAGTGATCGATGAGGAATCAGACAGATCCGTGCTTGCAGAGGTTGTCGGTTTTAAGGAAGGCAAAACCCTGCTGATGCCCTATGAGAGCACGGAGGGGATCGGCTTCGGGTGTCTTGTGGAGAACCTCGGTTATCCTCTGACCGTGCCCGTTGGTGATGCGCTTTTGGGACATTGTCTGGACGGTCTTGCCAGACCGCTTGACGGTTCGAAACTGGAAACGGTTGAGACCTATCCGGTTGAGGCACCGCCCCCGGATCCGCTCGAGCGCGTGATCATCGCAGATCCGCTTCCGCTTGGCGTCAAAGCCGTGGACGGTCTGATGACGATCGGCAAGGGGCAGAGGATCGGGATCTTTGCGGGTTCCGGTGTCGGCAAATCGACACTGCTCGGTATGTTTGCCAGAAACACCAAGGCTGATATCAACGTGATCGCGCTGATCGGCGAGCGTGGCCGTGAGGTGCGCGAATTCATCGAAAGAGACCTGGGAGAAGAAGGCATGAAGCGTTCCGTGGTCGTGGTGGCATCCTCCGACCAGCCGGCGCTCATCCGTAAGAAGGCGGCCCTGACGGCAACGGCGGTCGCGGAATACTTCCGGGATAAAGGCATGGATGTTCTGCTGATGATGGACTCGCTGACGCGGTTTTCCATGGCGCAGAGAGAGATCGGCTTATCCAACGGCGAACCGCCGGTTACGCGCGGCTATCCGCCCAGTGTGTACGCAGAGATGCCAAAACTTCTCGAGCGCGCGGGCAACGCGGCAAAGGGGTCGATCACGGGGCTTTATACCGTACTCGTCGACGGTGATGATTTTAACGAACCGATCACGGATACGGCCAGATCCATCCTGGACGGACATATCGTGCTGAGCCGCAAGCTCGGGCACAGGAACCATTATCCGGCGATCGACGTGCTGGCCAGCATCTCCAGATGCATGTCGCAGGTTACGAACAAGGAGCACAAGGCTGTTGCCGGCAAACTGAAAAATGTTCTGGCCACCTACAATGAGGCGGAAGACCTGATCAACATCGGCGCGTATAAGGCGGGCGCGAACCCCAATATCGATTACGCGATCGAGAAGATCAACCAGGTGAACGAATTCCTGATGCAGGATGTGGACAGCAAATTCAGTTACGATGAAGAACTGAAGATGCTTGAGGAGATATTTGCATAATGGCACGGTTTCGCTACCGCATGCAGAACATTCTGGATGTGAAGGAAAAACTGGAATCGCAGGCCAAAAACGAGTTTGCGATCGCGAATGCCAGGCTGGCCGAAGAGGAAGAGAAGCTGGATGCTCTGAAGGCGCGCAAAGCCGCATACGAAGATAAACTGCGCGGACTCTACGAAGATACCCTGGATGTACCCGAGATCAACCATACGCAGGAAGATATCGACAACATGAAGGAAAAGATCGTGATCCAGGAAGGCCATGTCAGGCAGGCGCAGCACAATGTGGATCTGGCGCGCGAGAAACTGACGGAAGCCATGCAGGAGAGGAAGACACACGAGAAACTCAAAGAGAGACAGTTTGAGGAATTCCTGCAGGAAGAGGCCGCAAAG
>JAGCXZ010000257.1 GCA_017961065.1 Lachnospiraceae bacterium | reverse complement strand
TACCCGAAGAAGACGGTCCCGCGATCATTACGAATTTGACATTGCCACGGTCCGCGATCTGGCTTGCGATGCGCGCAATCTGCGCTTCATGCAGTGCCTCCTGCATCAGGATCGTCTGTGTAAAATCACCCTTGCAGATGTTATCGTTCAGAGCACCGACACAGTCGAGCCCGAGATTTTCACACCATATCGCGTTTTCCTTGAGCGTATTGAACAGTTTTCGCTGATCAACGAAGGGACGCAGTTCATCCGGTTTCATGCGCTTGGGCAGCTGCAGCATAAAGCCCTCATCATACAGGAACATGTCGTAGACCTTGATGTAACCCGTGGAAGGCGCCATATATCCGTAGAAATAGTCCTTAAAATCACCCAGCGCATAGATGTTCACCTTCGAGGCACGGCGGTAGCGGAACAGCCGTTCCTTATCCCGCATGCCCTGATCCCGGAACATCCGCATCGCATCTTCCACGGAGTAGGATTGCTTCCAGAACGGCAGATCCTCCATGACCATCTCCTCCATACGGGCCTTGACTTTGCGGATGAACTCCTCATCCACCTTCGCTGACCCTTCCAACTTGCAGTAGAGCGCATGGGACAGGGAATATTCCACCTTTACATGACGGAAGTTCTCTTTGCCCACCACATCACGGATCGCCTTGATCATCATGAACAGGGCACTCCTCCTGTAAGTGGCATACCCCGTACGTTCCTTGATGGTATCAAATGTGATCGAGCATTCCTTGCTCACACTCTTATGCAGCTCGCAGAGTTTGCCGTTCACATTGGCCAGAATGATCGGTGCATCATACTCGTTCTGATGCGCCCGCGCGATCTCCTCGTATAAAGTTCCGGCCTCATACTGTTCTTCTTTCCCGTTGACAAGGATCTTGATTAAGTCGTCCATGTTCTGCTTCTCCTGTTTGTTTTATTTTGCACAGCGTCTAGAGTACCACTGCAGGTGCCTTGACCGGGTGTCCCTGGACGGAAAGTCCCGGTAGTTCCCGTTTAAAATATTCGATCATATACGGGATGAACAGTTTCTCGATCCCGTAGTGTCCGGCATCGATCACGGCAAGTCCCTGCGCCGTCATATCGATCCCGTCATGGTGCCCGATGTCACCTGTGATATATACGTCAGCCCCCGATGCAACCGCGGCATCCGCCATGCTTTTGCCGGATCCGGGGCAGAGCGCCGCTTTCTCCACTGTTGTCTCCGGATCGCCATAAACTGTGACATGCTCCACGTGGAAACGGTCCTTGACCAGTTGCGCGCACTCGGCAAGACTCATGATCGACGGCAGTTTGCCGACACGACCGAAGCCCTCCGTCGACAGGCTGTCCTCATATGTCTTCTCCAGCACGCTGCAGGAACGGAGTCCGAGTTCGTCAGCGGCCGCATCCGCCATTCCCATCACATCGAAGTTGGTGTGCATGGCATAGAGGCAGATGTCGTTCCGGATGAGTTTTAAGATCTTTCTGCCGGTAAAATCACCGGAGTTGATCTTCTTAACCGGAGAAAAGATCATCGGATGATGCGTCAAAAGCAGATCGGCTTTTGCCTGCAGTGCCGCGTCGATCACCTCATCCGTCGCATCCACCGCGATGTATACACTGCTTATCTCTTTCTCGAATCTGCCGGTCAAAAGCCCGACGTTGTCCCACTCGGCCGCAAACTTGACCGGTGAGAGTTCTTCCAGTTTAGCGATCAGGTCCTGACATTTCATGCCTTCTCTCCCATATGCGGCTGCTTTCCGTTAAGCATCCGTATCTTCAAAAGCAAGGAGCGCTTCTTCATTTCGTTTCAGATCGTCTTCGATCTCCGGCAGCCTGCTGCGCGCACGCTCCGTATCCTGTTTGCGCAGATCCTGCAGCAGCCCCTGCAGATATTCGTTTTGCTGCAGGAGGAACTCATGAAGAGCCGGATGACGATCCCGTAACAGCAGCGGCCCGTAGAGCGCTTCTGTCCCGCTCAGTTCCATCCTGCCTGCAAGGACACGCATCATCGGATAGTACTTTCCGTCCTCGATCACAAAATCTTCCGCATCGATCAAAAGCCCCAGATCGCGGATTCCGTATCTGAATTCCTTCAGTTCGGACTGCGGCTGTAAGACCAGTTCGTGTGCCCGCCTTACCGCATCGATCCCGTCTGTCAGGATCTTAAGCATCAGCCTGCCACCCATGCCTGCGATGATGATCGTATCCGCCTTAATGCCTTGCAATCCGTCGCATTGTATTGTCTCGATACAATCTTCCAGGTGGCCTGCGCGGATGTTCTCCCGGGCATGTGCCAGCGGACCTGCGTTGATATCCGAAGCGATCACATGCCCCGCTGTATGAGCCTGCAAAAGGTATACGGACAGAAAACCGTGATCGCATCCGATGTCTGCAGCCACCTCACAGGGTCTGACCAGATCAGCCAGGGCCTGCAGCCTTTTTGACAGCGTTATCATTAATCCAGATAGTCCTTTAACTTGCGGCTGCGGGAAGGATGTCTTAATTTCCGCAGTGCCTTTGCCTCGATCTGACGGATACGCTCACGCGTGACATTGAATTCCTTGCCGACTTCCTCAAGTGTTCTTGCCCTGCCGTCATCCAGACCGAAGCGGAGCCGCAATACCTTCTGCTCTCTTTCGGTCAGCGTGCCGAGCACTTCCACAAGCTGCTCTTTCAGCAGCGTGAATGCGGCGGCATCTGCCGGCACCGGTACATTATCATCCTGGATAAAATCACCCAGATGCGAATCTTCTTCTTCACCGATCGGTGTTTCAAGCGATACGGGTTCCTGGGAGATCTTTAAGATCTCGCGGACACGCTCCACGGGAAGGTTCATTTCCTTTGCGATCTCTTCCGGGGTCGGTTCACGTCCCAGTTCCTGCAGCAGCTGTCTGCTGACGCGGATCAGTTTATTGATCGTCTCAACCATATGCACGGGGATACGGATCGTTCTGGCCTGATCGGCGAGGGCACGCGTGATCGCCGGCCTGATCCACCATGTCGCATAGGTGGAGAATTTATAGCCTTTGGTATAGTCGAACTTCTCAACCGCTTTGATCAGACCGAGGTTTCCTTCCTGGATCAGATCAAGGAAGAGCATGCCGCGGCCCACATAACGCTTGGCAATGCTGACAACCAGACGCAGATTGGCTTCGGATAAGCGCTTCTTGGCTTCCTCGTCTCCCTGCTCCATCCGCTTGGCCAGTTCGATCTCCTCTTCTGCGGACAGCAGCGGAACCTTACCGATCTCCTTTAAGTACATTCTGACGGGATCCTCGATGCTGACGCCGTCCGGTACGGAAAGGTCGATGTTCTCGACATCCACTTCGTCCTCATCCGTCAGGATGATATCCTCATCCTCATCGGGTTCCTCTTCGATCGCGGGGATCCTGAGCACATCGATCCCGTTCTGCTCGAGGGTCTCATACACCTTCTCGAGCTGCTCGTCCTCGATCCCGAGTTCCGAAAACCACTCCGTGATCTCCTGGTCTTCCAGAAAGTTCTTGCGTTTCTTGGCATGGTCTACCAGTTCCTTTAACCTTTCCTCGAAACGCGCCTGCATATTTTCATCCATAGTTGTGATCTCCCTTTATGATTAGTCTTGTATCTTCAAAGTCAGCCTGTTCAGCTGCTCGATCTCCTGTTTTAAAAAGATCATCCGCGTGAGGTCATCGCCCTCTCCGCTGCCCTCTCTCATCCGCTCGTTGATGGCGGCTGTGCGCACATTGACGAGAAGTTCTTTGAGCATCCGCTCCCTTTCGGGATCGGTTAAGTTTTCCGGCAGCGGCGTTTGAAATGCCCTTGCCGCTTCCTTTTGCTCATCCTCATCCGTAAAGTGCGACATGACGGCCGCAGGATCCGCTCTTCCTGCCTGCAGCTGTGCAAACAGCAACTCTGCGATCTGCCTGTAAAGCCCTTCGGAAAAATCATCCGGCCTCAAATGCGGCTCCACCGCGCGGTAGACCGCTGCATCTTCCGAGAGCCATGTCAGGAGCATGCGCTGTGCGACTTTACTGCCATCATCCTCTTTGGCCTTCTCATGGATCCCGCTCTTTACCGGTTCCCTTAAGGTGATCCGCTCTCCCTGCATGGCATATTTGGCCACTAGTTTCTGCAGGCTTTGCGGGCTCATACGGTATTTATCCGCGATGGCTTCGATGTAATTGTCCCGCTCGATCTGCTCTTCAAACGCAGGATCTTCTTTGCGGTCGCCTCGGCGAATCCGGTCTTGCCCTGCGGGTCCTTCAGATCATAATCCCGCTCCAGCATCCGGATCTCATAGAAGAAACTGTTCTCCGCATTTTCGATCCGCTTTTCAAACTCTTCGGCTCCCAGATTCTTGATGAATTCATCCGGATCCTTGTACGGTTTCAGATCGATCACGCGGCCTGTGAGCCCGGCCTCTTTCAGGATCGGGATCGCTCGCAGCGCAGCCTTGATACCGGCCTCGTCGCTGTCATACGTGAGCAGCACCTCTTCCGTATAACGTTTCAGGAGATTGGCCTGTCCGGAAGTAAACGCCGTTCCGAGTGATGCCACTGCCTGTGTAAAGCCTGCCTGGTGCATGGCGATCACATCCATATACCCCTCACAGAGGATCATGTTCTTCTTGCGCGATGTCCGCGCATGGTTCAATCCGTAAAGGTTCCTGCCTTTATCAAAGACCGGCGTCTCGGGTGAGTTTAAGTACTTGGGCTTCGCCTCGCCCATCGTCCGCCCGCCGAATCCGATGATCCTGTGATTCACATCCATGATCGGAAAGATCACACGGCTCCAGAATTTATCCGTCACGCCCCGCTTTTCGTCATAGGTAAAGATCCCGCAGATCTTAAGCAGTTCATCGCGAAAGCCCTGATCCTTCAGATACCGGTACAGCAGATCCTGCCCTGTACGCGCGAATCCGAGACCGAACTTCCGGATCGTCTCATCCTCAAGCCCACGGTTCTTTAAGTACTGCATCGCCGTTTTGCCGGATTCATTGCGCAGCTGGTAGTAATAAAACTTACCGGCCTCTTTATTGACTTTGAGCAGCTCCGTTTTCAGATCTTCCCTTTTTCTGGCCTCCTCCGAATATGTCACCTCGGGAAGCGTGATACCTGCCCGTTCCGCAAGCAGTTTGACCGCTTCCGGAAATGTGTAGTTCTCATAGTTCTGGATGAAACTGATCACATTGCCGCCGGCTCCGCACCCGAAGCAGTAATAGATCTGCTTCTGCGGACTTACGGAAAACGAGGGTGATTTTTCATTATGAAAAGGGCATAATCCGAAATAGTTGCTGCCTTTCTTCTGCAGATGCACATAGGACGAGATCACATCGACGATATCATTGCGCGCCCTGACCTCTTCAACCACATCTTCGGGATAACGCATACTATAATTCCTTCCATGAATCCGGCAGATACAGATCAGCAAAAGTATGGTTGGCGAATTTATCGGACATCGAGGACACGTAGTCACATACGATGCGCTCTCTGCTCTCGCCTCTGTCTTCCATGATCTTAAGCAGCATCTTCGGCAGTTCGTCCAGATGATCCAGATAGTAAAAATATAGATTCTCGACCAGTCGTTCCGCCTTGCCTTCCTCTCCCTTTGCCTTCGGGTTCTGGTAGACATTTTCGAACATGAAGCTGCGCAGTTCCTGCATGGCCTGTCCGATCTCATCCGACATGCTGATGTCGTCCCGGTTCAGGCTGTTGGTAATGATATCGTGAATAAAGCAGTCCAGCCGCTTTGTCGTCGTATTGCCAAGCGTATCGGAAAGGTGTTTGGGCACATCACTCTCTTTGAGAACGCCTGCACGGATCGCGTCATCCATGTCATGATGGATATAGGCGATCTTGTCACAGATCCTGACCACTTTGCCCTCCAGGGTATACGGCATGCCGGATGTCTGGTGGTTTAAGATACCGTCCCGCACTTCCGCGGTCAGGTTCAGGCCTTTGCCTGCCTTTTCCAGCACCTCTACAACGCGGATACTCTGTTCGTTATGTTTAAAGCCCAGTGGGCAGACTCTGTTCAGCGCACGTTCCCCGGCATGGCCAAAGGGTGTATGGCCCAGATCATGACCGAGCGCGATCGCTTCCACCAGATCCTCGTTTAAGCGAAGCGCCTTGGCAACCGTTCTTGCATTCTGGGAAACCTCCAGGGTATGCGTCAGTCTGGTTCGATAGTGATCCCCTTCCGGCAGAAGAAAGACCTGCGTCTTATCCTTCAGTCTGCGGAACGACTCACTGTGCAGGATCCTGTCGCGATCCCGCTGGAACACAGGCCTGATATCACATTCATCCTCTTGTATGTCGCGCCCCTTTGAATTCACGCTCAGCGTGGCATATGGGCTTAAGGTTTTCTGTTCTTCCTCTTCTATTCTCTCGCGGATCGTCATGTGCAGCCTCTTTTTGTTACCCCTCCAATATATGTATTCTGTATCACTTCGGGAATTCCTTTTTTCGGGATCATTTTTTTATGCGTGATTTATCGGGCCACTCCAAAACGCCTTTTTCGAAACCCACATTATCCATTATGTAAATCATTTATGTTAACTAAATTGCAATACGAACGGATCGCAGGAAACGCAACGCCTGCGGCCAATTCAGAATAACAAAAAGCAGTGTGGCGGAAATATTACCGCGGACACTGCTTTTTGTGATTTTTATACTATGTTTTTGCCTGTTTTCAGCCTTTGTAGCCGATCTCGTCAGCCAGCTTCTTCTCGATCACAACGATCGCATCCCTGTGCAGACGCATGAACGTTGCCGGGCACTGCGGATCGATCGTATCCTCCAGGAGCAGTTTTGTTGCCGCTTCCTGCTTGTTGCCGTTAATGATCATCAGAAGCGTTTTTGCCTTCATGATGCTGCCCATGCCCATGGTGAGCGCATATCTTGGCACCTCATCGCGGCTGGCAAAAAACCTGGTGTTCGCATCGATCGTGCTGTCCTCAAGCGTCTCCTTGTGCGCCTTCTCGTATAAAACAGCCCCCGGCTCGTTAAAGCCAAGATGTCCGTCGGGGCCGACGCCAAGAACCTGCAGATCGATGTCCGTTCGATCCAGAACGTCATTGAATTCCTTTAAGTTTGCTTCCACATCCCCAACGCCCTTTGCCACATAGGTGTTGGCCTTGTCGATGTTGATATGGTCAAACAGATTATCGTTCATGAAGAACCGGTAGCTCTGCGGATGTGTAGGCTCCAGGCCTACATATTCATCCAGATTCACCGAATGCACTTTGGAAAAATCAAGGCCCTCATCCTTGCATCTTCTGGCCAGGTCCTTGTACATGCCAACCGGGCTTGATCCGGTCGCGAGTCCGAGCG
>JAGCXZ010000256.1 GCA_017961065.1 Lachnospiraceae bacterium | reverse complement strand
TTTGCAGCTGTTTTAAAGATCTTCTTAACAACAGAAAAAGAATCATCGCCGCTGATCCTGATGATTCCTATTCCTGCTGTATTCATACCCGTTGCTATGGCAGCAATTGTATCAGTATGAATCATATAAAATCTCCGGTAAAATCGATCACTTGTTTAAGGTAATGACAACTTTTCTGTAAGGTTCTTCTCCCTCACTGTGTGTACTTACATACTTATCATTCTGAAGAGCCGAATGGATCACACGTCTTTCATAGGGATTCATGGGCTCCAGTGTAACGGGTCTTCTGGTCCTCTTTACTTTGTATGCGAGATTCTTCGCAAGATTTTCGAGAGTTTCTTTTCTTCTTACCCTGTAGTTTTCCGTATCCACTTTAACACGGGTATAGGTCGAAGAGCCTTTGTTGACAACAAGGCTTGTCAGATACTGCAGGGAATCGAGAGTCTGTCCTCTCTTTCCGATCAGAACACCCATGTCATCACCGGATAATTCGATATTGATCTCTTCTTCCGTCTTTTCGACTTCAATATTGACATCCATGCCCATTGCGGCAAATACTTTGCTCAAAAAATCTTTCGGATCATTGGCACCTTCTGCCTGCGGAACGGATTTCGCAACCTTGACCGGCTTCTTCTCAGTCTTTTCCTTTACGGTTTCCTTAACGGTCTCCTTAACTTCTTCCACTGCGTTTTCATCTTTTACGCGAGCTTTGATCATTGCAGGCTTTGCCGCAAATCCCAGAAATCCGCTGGTTCCTTTTTCGATTACTTCATAATCCAGGCGGTCACTGGTAACCGTTAATTTCTGGCACGCTTCCGTGATCGCATCATCAAGCGTTTTTCCCGTAACTTCAATATAATCCATGATAAACCTCCCGATCATTCCTCAGTATTGTTTTCAGATTTGTTATCAGCTTTATTTTCGCTGCCGTTATCTTCGTTATAGCGTTTGACCATATGTGCTTTTGCAGCAATGCCGCCCGGTTTGATCCCATTCTTGGCATAGTAATCATTCACGCGCTTTAAGGATTCTTCCTTTTCCTGTAAGGTTTTTGTGCTTGCCTTTTCCGCGATCGTTCTGGTATTTCTGCTTGCGGAATTCGTTAAAGTGGCAGCACTGACACCTTTCTTTTCGCGTTTCTTCTTGGCTTTTGCCATGTTTTCTTCAATGATCTTGTCCAGATCCTGCTTATCCAGATGTTTGTTGATCACGATCTGCTGCACGCTTCTGATCACGGCACCGGCGATCCAGTAGATACCCATACCACAGGGAAGCGTAAAGCAGAACACCGCAGACATGATCGGCATCATCACATTCATTGTCTTCATGGAACTCTGCATGGAATTTGCCTGCTGGTTGTTGGATTTCTCCGGCTGCGGCATCAGTTTCGTGTTGATCCACTGTGTCAGTGCAGCAAGGAGCGGGATCAGGATCGCTGCAACGATCATCAGATATTTCCCGGTTGAATATGCATCCTTAATGATATAGGAAGGAGAGTTTGCAATGTTCAATCCGAGGAAATTATTGTATTTGCTTAATCTGTCAAATACGCCGGTATTGTTTGCGTTTGTGATCAGTTCCTTTAAACTCTCAAAATTACCGGTCGCATAGATATTATGCCATTCACTTGTGGTAGCTTTATTCAATACATCAATGAAAGTATTGGAAATAGTCTCCGCATCAGCGGTGGCAAATGCTTCGAACTGTTTGGAAAACTGTGCGGCACTGCCGAAATTTTCCTTATTCTGAATAAACTGCATCGCCTTATCGCCGCAACCGATAAACTGCGTTACGAAAGGGAAAAATGCAGCTTTCACCTTATCAACATATGCGGGGATATTGTTGATGACACGATACAGGGCAAACAGGATCGGCATCTGGATGAGCAGCTGAACGCAGCTTCCGGAAGGGGAAACGCCGTATTTCTCATAGACGGCCTTTGTTTCCTCATTCATTCTCATAGCCGTTTCCTGGTCTTTTTTGCCTTTGTATTTTTCCTGGATCGCCTGGATCTCAGGATTCATTTTAGCAGAAAGCTTGGAAAACTTCTGCTGTTTGATCGTTAAAGGGGTCAGACACAGATAAATGACCAAAGTGAATAAAATAATGGCAAGACCGATATTCGGAATACCGATCCATTCAAGTCCGTTAAAAATGGCATTCATTAAATAACCTAAGAGTTTTGCGATAGGTCCCAGAATTTTGCCGGAATTCTGTGTTAACAATAAGACAAGGTTAGCCAATTATGATTCCTCCTGACAGGAAATTAAGGAACAGGATCATACCCGCCCTTTGAAAAAGGATTACATCTTAAGATTCTCCAGGCAGCCAGAAGACCGCCCTTCAGAGCACCGTATTTTTCGATTGCTTCCAATCCGTATTGGGAACATGTTGGAAAATAAGGACACTTTGTGCTTTTTAAACAAGAAATATGCTTTTGATAAAACTTGATAAGATATATCAGAACTTTCTTCATTTTCTTATTTAATTACGGCATTATGAAGTCTCATTACATGTAATAAAGCCTTTTCTATCGCATGATAGTCAGCTTTATCGGCACCCACTCGTGCGATCGCTACTATGTTTAAACCGCTATTAAACATATTTTCGTGTAGACGATAACTTTCCTTGATCAATCGTTTCAGACGATGTCTGACAACACTGTTTCCCACTTTTTTACTGACACTGATACCGAGACGGTTCCGGTCAGTATTGTTTTCTAACAAATATACCACCAGATATGTATTGGCGCGGGATCTGCCGTTTTTGTATACATCTCTGAATTCCAGATTACTCTTTAATGGATCGGTAAAAATCATTCTGTTTTTCCTGCAAACTGTAAAGAGTAAAATAGACCACAA
The DNA here is from genome assembly GCA_017961065.1 of Lachnospiraceae bacterium. Taxonomy (GTDB): domain Bacteria; phylum Bacillota; class Clostridia; order Lachnospirales; family Lachnospiraceae; genus UBA2868. The sequence goes on along the minus strand of JAGCXZ010000256.1, from coordinate 18,512 downwards.
AACTGCGGTCTATGCTGATAATTTCTTTCTTCCTTTTAATCTTCTGGAAGCTAAAACCTTTCTTCCGCCCGGAGTACTCATTCTACTTCTAAAGCCATGAACCTTGGCTCTCTGTCTTTTTTTAGGTTGAAATGTCATTTTCATGATAGGATACACCTCCTTCCTAACATTCTCATTTTGTTAGAAAACATCATGCCTATTATAGGAGATAGTGTATTCTTCGTCAAGAAAAAAATACGATTTATGTCAATATAATGAAATTTATGTAAATCCACATTTTGTGGATAAGTTGTGGAAAAGATATTTATAACTTGTTAATAAATATTACAAAAATATTAAAAAACTATTTATTCTCCGCTTTTCGATGTCTAAAAATCAGAGAAACTTTTACACATTTTCAATACAAATTTGTAATATATGTCAACCCTGCGGTTGTGGAAAACATTTGATTAACTGCTTGTTTTGGTATAATATAGAGTGGTGAAATAATGAAATCAGGAGAACAGATCCGATGGAAGAATTCCTCGAAAAATGGGATGATATCAAACAGACCGTATGTAAAGAACACGGTCTGACAGATATGTCATACAATACCTGGTTAAAACCGTTACAGATCTTCAGTGTTAAGAAAGATCTTATCGTTATTCTGATCCCTTCGGACCAGGCCCAGTTTTTAAAATACATCAAAGACAAATTTTATCTTCCTATTAAAGTATCGATCGCCGAGACATTTCATAAGGAATATGAAATTGAGTTTATTTTGGAAAAGGATGCTGCCAACCTGAATAACAAGGCAACTTCCGAAAACGATTCCAATAACAGCATTTACGAGCAGGCAAATCTGAATTCAAAATATACATTTGACACCTTTGTGGTTGCCAAAAACAATCAGTTTGCGGTAAATGCCGCTCTTGCTGTTGCCGATGCACCGGGTGAAACCTATAATCCGCTGTTTTTATACAGTGGGGTTGGGCTCGGCAAAACACACCTGATGCATGCGATCGCACATTATATCATTAACAATGATCCTACCAAAAAGGTTCTTTATGTTACGAGCGAACAATTTACGAATGAAGTTATAGATACGATCAGGATTGGTAACAATTCCCCTACCGCAATGAAAAAATTCAGGGAAAAATACCGTAATATCGATGTTCTTCTGATTGATGACATTCAGTTTATCATAGGAAAAGAAAGTACACAGGAAGAATTTTTCCATACATTTAACCAGCTTCACGAAGCAAAAAAGCAGATCATCATATCATCCGATAAGCCGCCAAGAGACATGGCAACACTGGAAGAAAGATACAGATCCAGGTTCGGATGGGGACTTACCGCAGATATACAGTCTCCGGATTATGAGACCAGAATGGCTATCCTTCAGAAAAAGATCGATAACGACGGTTATAATATTGAAGAAGAAGTTATTAAATATATTGCCAGCAACATTAAATCCAATATCAGGGAACTGGAAGGTGCTTTAACAAAACTGATCGCGCATTCCAAACTTGAAAATAAGAGTATTGTTCTTGCTTTGGCGGAAGAAGCATTAAAAGATATCATTTCACCGAACAAACCTGTTATCATCACACCTGATTATATCATCAGTGTTGTTTGTGAACATTTTAATATTCAGGAAAGTGATATCAAATCAAAGAAAAGAAATGCCGAGATTGTTCTTCCCAGACAGATCATCATGTATTTATGCCGGCAGATGACAGATGCATCCCAGACAAAGATCGCGCAGCTGTTATGCAAAAACGATCATACAACTATCATTCACGGTGAAAAAAAAATAGAAGAGATGCTGGAAACGGATTCTTCTCTGCAGAATACGATCGATATCATAAAAAAGAAAATCAATATGGCATGATTTATACACAATTTATTGACCCTGTATCATACCATTATTCACAAGTTTTTTATGATTGTTAAATAAACAAATATGCATGTTTCACGGGTTATTCACATACCCACAGACTATAAGAATAATAATACTAAAAATATTATATATATTATTTTATGAAGGGAGTTCATCCATGATCATCAAGTGTTTAAAAAGCAATCTTTTGAATGGTGTTCAGACAGTATATAAAGCTGTACCATCCAAAACAACCATGTCTATACTGGAATGCATTCTGATCAAGGCTGATGAGAGAGGTATTGTTCTTACAGCCAATGATATGGAGATCGGTATTGAGACCAGAATAGAAGGAACAGTTGTTGAAGAAGGTATCATTGCTCTTGAAGCAAAGATCTTATTTGAAATAGTAAGAAAGCTGCCGGACAGTGAGATCATCATAGATACAGATGAATCATTAAAAGCATCCATTACATGTGAAAAGTCAAACTTTACCATCGTAGGCAGATCAGGAGATGATTTTTCCTATTTACCTGAAATAGATAAAAAGGATCCGATCATCATTTCTCATTTTACCTTAAAGGAAATAGTAAGACAGACGATTTTTTCTATCAGTGATAATGATAACAATATCATTATGACCGGTGAATATATGGAAATAAATGAAAATGAATTAAAGCTGGTATCTCTGGATGGCCACAGAATTTCCATCAGAAAAGTAACACTTAAGAATAATTATGAACCAAAAAAGGTGATCATCCCCGGCAAAACATTAAATGAGGTTAGTAAGATTTTATCCGGAGATGCCGAAAAAGACCTATATATTTATTTTACCGACAAGCATGTTCTGTTTGAGTTTGATAAGACGATCGTTGTTTCCAGACTGATAGAAGGTGAATATTTCAAGATCGATCAGATGTTATCCAGTGATTATGAAACAAAGATCGAGATCAATAAGAAAGAGCTGCTGGATTGTATCGACAGAGCAACACTTCTTGTAAAAGAAGGCGACAAGAGACCTATTATCATCAGCGTAAATGATGATAATATGCAGCTTAAGATCAATTCCGCCGTCGGATCGATGAATGAAGAGATCAATATCAATAAAGAAGGAAAGACATTGATGATCGGATTCAATCCGAAGTTTCTGATCGATGCGCTGAGAGTCATTGATGATGAAACGATCAATATTTATATGGTCAATCCGAAAGCGCCCTGCTTCATCAAAAATGATGATGAATCTTATATTTATTTGATTTTACCCGTTAATTTCAATACGGTCAGCTAAGGTTGATAAATATGCAGGAAATTTATATCAGAGATGATTTTATAAAACTCGGCCAGGCTTTAAAACTGTCAGGTCTTGTGGATTCCGGTGTTGAAGCAAAAGAAGTGATCAACGAAGGTAAAGTATTTGTAAACGGAGCCGCAGAATACAGAAGAGGTAAAAAATGTGTTCCGGGTGATAAGATCAGCTATAATGATGATTCATTCGTGATAGAAAGAAAGCAAGTATGATCATAAAATCAATTGAACTTGTCAATTACAGAAATTACGAAAAGGTTTATATTCCACTGGATTCCGGTATTAACATTTTATATGGTGACAATGCCCAGGGTAAAACGAATGTACTGGAATCCGTTTATATGTGTGCCACTACAAAATCACACAGGGGAAGTAAAGATAAGGAAATTATTAAATTCGGTACTTCCGAATCGCATATCAGATGTTTTTTTGAGAAAAATAACACGGAATATCAGATTGATATGCATTTAAGGGAGGAAAAATCAAAAGGCATCGCGGTCAACGGCGTTAAACTGAAAAGAGCCGCGGACCTGCTCGGGATCGTAAATATCATCTTGTTTTCGCCGGAAGATCTTTCCATTATCAAAAATGGTCCTTCGGACAGAAGAAGATTTGTGGATTCCGAATTATGCCAGCTGGATAAGATCTATCTGTATAACCTTACCAATTATAATAAGATCGTCAATCAGCGGAACCCTGTTTTGAAAGATATCGATCTCCATCCGGAACTGGCTGATACGCTGGATGTCTGGGACAGTCAACTGGTGAATCTCGGGATCAAGATCATAGAGCGCCGGCGGATCTTCATAGAGCAGCTGAATGAGATCATCTGTGATATTCACAAAAACCTGTCCGGCAACAAGGAAATGCTGAAGATCAAATACGATCCGAACATTTCCATAGAAGAATACGAGCATAAGATCAGAAAAAACCGGGAAAAAGATATCAAATACAAGATAACGTCGGTAGGCCCGCACAGGGATGATTTTATCTTCTATATCAATGATTTTGATGTAAAGAAATACGGTTCACAGGGACAGCAGAGAACAGCGGCTCTGTCGCTGAAGCTTTCCGAGATCGAACTGGTCAAGAGGATCACGGGTAATACACCGATCCTGCTTTTGGATGATGTTCTGTCGGAACTTGACAGTAACAGACAGAATTACCTGATCAATTCGATCAACGATACGCAGACGATCATAACCTGTACCGGTTTGGATGAATTTGTAAACAGCAGAATTGTGATCAATAAGATATTCCGGGTACACGACGGAACGGTCACAACGAAAAACGAATAAGGAGTAATCAGTAAAATGGCAAACGAATACGGTGGAGATCAGATTCAGATTCTGGAAGGTCTGGAAGCGGTCAGAAAAAGACCGGGTATGTATATCGGAAGCACTTCCGCCAGAGGACTGCACCATCTGGTGTACGAGATCGTGGATAATGCTGTGGATGAAGCTTTGGCCGGATTCTGTGATACGATCCAGGTATTTATCAATCAGGATAATTCGATCACAGTCGTTGATAACGGACGAGGTATTCCCGTGGATATCAACCATAAATCGGGATTACCCGCGGTTACGGTTGTATTTACGATCCTGCATGCCGGCGGTAAATTCGGCGGCGGGGGATATAAGGTATCCGGCGGACTGCACGGTGTAGGTGCATCCGTAGTGAACGCGCTCTCCAACTGGCTGGTTGTCAGGATCTGCAGAGACGGCAAGGTCTATGAGCAGCGCTATGAAAGAGGAAAAGTCGTTCAGGAGCTGGAAGTTGTCGGTGAATGTGACAAGGAACAGACCGGAACAAAAGTTACTTTCATGCCGGATGATACGATCTTTGAAGAAACCGTATTTGATTATGATACGTTAAAGCAGCGCCTGCGTGAAATGGCTTTCCTGACAAAGAATCTTAAGATCGTTCTGACGGACTTAAGAGGAGAAGAGCCGCTTGAAAAGACATTCCACTATGCCGGCGGCATCAAGGAATTCGTTACTTATCTGAACAGAAGTAAAACACCTTTATATGAGGATATCCTTTATTTTGAAGGAAACAGGGATCAGGTCTATGTGGAAGTGGCCATGCAGCATAATGATTCCTACAACGAGAGCGTTTTCAGTTTCGTTAACAATATCACGACACCGGAAGGCGGAACACACCTTACCGGTTACAGAAACGCGATCACAAAGACTTTCAACGATTATGCCAGAAACAATAAACTGCTGAAGGATTCCGAACCCAATCTCTCGGGTGACGATATCAGGGAAGGCTTAACGGCGATCATCAGTGTAAAGATCGAAAACCCGCAGTTTGAAGGACAGACCAAGCAGAAACTCGGAAACAGCGAGGCGCGTGCCGCCGTGGATTCCATTGTCAGCGAGCAGCTTACCTATTACCTGGAGCAGAATCCTCTGGTAGCAAAATCAATCTGCGAAAAATCGATCCTGGCGCAGCGTGCAAGAGAAGCTGCCAGAAAAGCAAGGGATCTGACCCGCCGCAAGACGGCATTGGAAGGAATGGCTCTGCCCGGAAAACTGGCAGACTGCTCCGATAAGGATCCGAAGAACTGCGAGATCTTTATCGTAGAGGGTGATTCCGCCGGCGGATCCGCCAAAACCGCAAGAAGCAGAGCTACGCAGGCGATTTTGCCGCTTCGCGGAAAGATCCTCAATGTGGAAAAGGCCAGACTTGACAAGATCTACGGAAATGCCGAGATCAAAGCGATGATCACCGCGTTCGGAACCGGTATCCATGATGATTTTGATATATCCAAACTTCGTTATGACAAGATCATCATCATGACGGATGCCGACGTGGACGGTGCGCATATCGCAACCCTGATGCTCACGTTCCTGTACAGGTTCATGCCGGAACTGATCAAACAGGGTCATGTTTACCTGGCAACACCGCCGCATTACAAACTGGAGAAGAACAAAAAGGTTTGGTACGCTTACTCGGATGAAGAGCTGAACTCCATCCTGACGGAAGTCGGCCGTGACAACAACAACAAGATCCAGAGATACAAAGGTCTTGGTGAGATGGATGCGGAACAGCTTTGGGAAACAACAATGGATCCGGAGAAGAGAGTATTAAAGCGGATCAACATCAACGAAGAAGCTTCATCGGAGATCGACCTCACATTTACGACTCTGATGGGAGATAAGGTAGAACCCCGCAGAGAATTCATTGAAGAGAACGCGAAGTTCGTAAAAAACCTGGATATCTAAAGAGTAACACGGAGCAGACAGCTCTATTACGAGGAGAATTAAGAGTATGGATGACAAGATATTTGACAAGATCCATGACGTGGATCTTATCAAAACAATGGAAACCTCCTATATCGATTATGCGATGTCCGTTATTGCGGCAAGAGCCCTGCCGGATGTCAGGGACGGTTTAAAACCGGTACAGAGAAGAGTTCTGTATTCCATGATCGAGCTGAATAACGGACCCGACAAGCCGCATCGTAAATGCGCGCGTATCGTCGGCGATACCATGGGTAAATACCATCCGCACGGCGACAGCTCCATTTACGGCGCACTCGTCAATATGGCGCAGGACTGGTCCATGCGTTATGTTCTGGTAGACGGACACGGTAACTTCGGTTCGGTGGACGGAGACGGCGCCGCCGCAATGCGATACACGGAAGCCAGATTATCCAAGATCTCCATGGAGATGACCGCTGACATCAATAAGGATACGGTTGATTTCGTACCCAACTTTGATGAAACGGAAAAGGAACCGACTGTCCTTCCGAGCAGATTTCCGAATCTTTTAGTAAACGGTACAACCGGTATCGCAGTCGGTATGGCTACAAACATCCCGCCGCATAATCTGCGGGAAGTGATCCAGGCGGTGGTAAAGATCATCGACAACAGGATCGAAGAAGACAGGGATACGGATATAGAAGAACTGCTGTCTATCGTTAAGGGTCCTGATTTTCCGACCGGCGGTGAGATCCTCGGAACATCCGGGATCAATGAAGCATACCGTACGGGCAGAGGCAAGATCAGAGTCCGCGGTGTCACCGATATCGAAACGCTTTCAAACGGCAAGAGCCAGATCATCATCACGGAGCTGCCTTACCTTGTAAACAAAGCGAAGCTGATCGAAAAGATCGCAGAGCTTGTCAAAGACAAAAAGATAGACGGGATCACGGATTTAAGAGATGAATCCGACCGTGACGGCATGCGCGTCGTTGTGGAACTGCGCAGGGATGCCAACGCGAACATCATTCTGAACCAGCTTTACAAACATACGCAGCTGCAGGATACGTTCGGCGTGATCATGCTGGCCCTTTACAACAATGAGCCGAAGGTCATGAATCTGCCGGAGATGCTCAGATATTACTTAAAGCATCAGGAAGATGTCGTTACCAGAAGAACCAAGTACGATCTGAACAAAGCAGAGGAAAGAGCCCATATTTTACAGGGTCTGCTGATCGCTCTGGATCATATCGATGAAGTGATCAAGATCATCAGGGGAAGTGCCAATGTGGCAGAGGCCAAAACCCTTTTGATGGAAAGATTTGAATTATCCGACGCGCAGGCGCAGGCGATCGTGGATATGCGTCTCCGTGCTCTCACCGGTTTGGAAAGAGAAAAACTGGAAGAGGAGTATGCGGAACTGATGAAGAAGATCGCGGAATACAAGGCGATCCTCGCAGACGAGAAGCTTCTGCTCGGCGTGATCAAGACAGAGATCCTTTTGATCGCCGATAAATACGGAGATGACAGAAGGACCAGGATCGGATTTGATGAATTTGATATCACGATGGAGGATCTGATCCCGAAGGAAAATACCGTGATCGCGATGACAAGTCTCGGTTATATCAAGAGAATGACCGTAGACAACTTCAAGTCACAGCATCGCGGCGGCCGCGGCATCAAAGGTATGTCCACCATTGAGGATGACTATATTGAAGATCTGCTGATGACCATGACCCATAACCATATCATGTTCTTTACAAATATGGGACGTGTGTACAGGCTCAAAGCGTTTGAGATCCCGGAGGCAAGCAGAACATCGAGAGGAACGGCGATCATCAATCTGCTTCAGCTCAACCCCGGTGAGAAGATCAGCGCGATCATCCCGATCGCGGAGTTCGCGGAAGACCAGAACCTGTTCATGGTAACGAGAAAAGGTACGGTCAAGAAGACCAACATCATGGAATACACCAATATCCGCAAGAACGGTCTGATCGCGATCAACCTGCGGGATGATGATGAACTGATCGAAGTTAAGACCACGACTTCGGCATCGGAGATCTTCCTTGTAACGAAGCAGGGTATGTGTATCCGCTTTAAGGAAACGGATGTCAGAGCGACCGGCAGATCCTCGATGGGTGTGATCGGCATGAACTTAAACCCGGATGATGAGATCGTCGGCATGCAGCTGGATCACCAGGGAGATTCGCTCCTGATCGTTTCCGAAAGAGGATACGGAAAACGTACTTACCTGACGGAATTCACGGTTCAGCACCGTGGCGGTAAAGGCGTAAAGTGCTACAAGATCATGGAAAAGACCGGTGATGTTGTCGGCGTCAAGGCTGTCAATGACGAGCACGAGATCATGATGATCACCACAGAAGGCGTTATCATCAGACTTCGTATGGAAGATATCAATACACTGGGCCGTATCACTTCCGGTGTGAAGATGATCAATCTGAACAGCGGCGTACTTGTTGCAAAGATCGCAAAAGTGCGTGAGAAAGTATCCGACGGAACACAGGAATATGAAGATGATGAAGTGAGTGAGAACAGGCAGGACGACGATCCGATCGTTATCATTCACGAAGAAGTGGATCTGGAAGATGAGAACGATTCAGACGAATAATATCACGGAAACGATCAAAGAAATGTGCATCGAGGCGAACTATTTCCTCACAGAGGATATGAAGCATCGCCTCGATGCTTCATATCAGACGGAAACCGATCCTTTGGGCAGACAGATCCTGTCAAAACTGCAGGAGAATCTGGAGATCGCCGCAAAAGACCTGATCCCGATCTGCCAGGATACCGGAATGACGGTTGTTTTCATGGAGATCGGACAGGATGTTCATTTTGAAGGCGGAGATCTGAACGAAGCCATTCAGGAAGGAGTCCGCCGGGGTTACCGGGAAGGCTATCTTCGCAAATCCGTAGTATCCGATCCGATCATACGGGAAAATTCGGGTGATAATACGCCGGCTGTCATTCATTATGACATAGTTCCCGGAGACCGGGTGAAGATCACGGTGGCACCGAAGGGATTCGGAAGTGAGAGTATGAGCAGGATCTTTATGCTCAAGCCGGCTGATGGGATCGAAGGCGTGAAAAACGCAATTCTGACGGCAGTCAGGGATGCCGGACCGAATGCCTGTCCGCCTATGGTGATCGGCGTCGGGATCGGCGGAACTTTTGAAAAAGCAGCGCTCCTTTCCAAAAAGGCACTGACGCGTGATACATCCGTTCCTGCGGAAAAATCATGGGCGAAGGAATTGGAAGAGGAAATGCTTGCTGCGATCAATGAGCTTATGATCGGTCCTGCCGGACTCGGCGGGAATACAACGGCTTTTGCCGTCAATGTGGAAACTTATGCCACACACATAGCCGGACTGCCTGTTGCAGTAAATATCTGCTGCCATGTCAACCGTCACAGTACGAGAACCATCTGATCCGGGGAAAGAAAGTATATGGAAAGATATCTGAAAGTACCGTTTCAGCCGGAAGAACTCAAAACCATGAAGGCCGGTGATTTTGTCTATATCACCGGAACGATCTATACCGCAAGGGATGCGGCGCATAAGAGAATGGAGGAAACCCTGCAAAGAGGGGAAGAACTTCCGTTTCCCATTGACGGCAGCGTGATCTACTATCTCGGGCCGTCTCCCGCAAGGGAAGGGCAGGTGATCGGATCAGCCGGACCGACAACCTCCGGCCGGATGGATAAATATACACCAAGACTTCTGGACCTGGGATTGAAAGGTATGATCGGGAAAGGAAAGCGTTCGGCTGAAGTCAGGGATGCCATGATCCGCAACGGTGCGGTCTATTTTGCGGCCATCGGGGGTGCCGGCGCCCTGCTTTCCAAATGTATTACGGCATCAGAGATCATCGCATATGAAGACCTCGGAACGGAAGCGATCCGCAAACTGACGGTAAAGGATCTTCCGGTCATCGTGGTCATGGACCCGGAAGGAAACTGTCTGTATAAATAAAGAACAATAAAATTTAAATATAACGTAGAGGTATTATTATGTACATTTATGTAGATGTGAATGCCGCATTTGACGGCAACGGAACAAAAGAGCATCCTTACAAAAGGATCAATGAAGCAGCAAAAGTTGCAATGCCGGGAGATGAGATCATCGTTGCGCCCGGTATCTACCGGGAAAACGTGAATCCGGTGCATGCCGGATGCGAGGACGCACGGATCGTCTATCGCAGTGAAAAGCCGCTCGGAGCTGTTATCACCGGTGCGGAGAAAATAACCGGCTGGAAGCCTTATAAGGGCAATGTTTATGTGGCAAGGGTCAGGAACTCGATCTTCGGTGATTACAATCCCTATACGACGATCGTTTACGGTGACTGGTATTTTGCAACGCCCAATAAGCATACGGGATGTGTATGGCTCAACGATCAGGCGCTCTATGAAGCATTAACTCTGGAAGAGTGTGAAAAAGGCGACATTTACGACTGCTCATGGGAACCGGAAGAATCCAAAAAGAAATGGTTTACGACGCAGGATAAGGAAACGAATGAAACCGTCTTCTATGCTAATTTCGGCGGAGCAGATCCCGCAGGGGAAAACGTTGAGATCACGGTACGCCGTGAATGTTTCATGCCGCAGGAAGAGGGGATCGGTTACATTACCGTCAGCGGTTTCAATATCAACAAGGCAGCTACGACCTGGGCACCTCCGGCAGCATACCAGGACGGTATGATCAGTCCGCACTGGAGCAAAGGCTGGATCATCGAAGACTGTGATATCTGGGGCAGCAAATGCTCCGGCATCTGCATCGGCCGCTACTATGATCCCGAAAACAGCAATTACTATACAACAGAGCATGTCAAAAGCGCGACCCAGATGGAACGGGATTCCGTATGCCGCGGACAGTATTACGGCTGGTTAAAAGAAAAGATCGGCGGACATATCATCAGGCGAAACAATATCCACCACTGTCAGCAGGGCGGTATTATTGGCCGTATGGGCGGCGTGTTCAGTCTGATCGAAGACAACCATATCCACCACATCAACAACATGATGGAGCTTGGCGGAGCGGAGATCGCGGGAATCAAGATGCATGCGGCGATCGATGTTGTCATGAGACGCAACCATATCCATCATTGCACAATGGGAATCTGGTGCGACTGGGAAGCGCAGGGTACAAGGATCACGCAGAACCTGCTGCATGATAATGAGCGCCCGGCCTATGCAAAGCAGCTTAAGGGCGGCATGACCTGTCAGGATATCTTTGTGGAAGTGAGTCACGGACCGACTTTGATCGACAACAATATCCTGCTGTCTGATGTTTCCCTTCGTATCGCAACACAGGGCGTGGCCATGGTGCATAATCTTTGCGCCGGTTCCTTTACGTATGTGGGCGAAGGAACAACCTGGAGATATACCCCGTATCATATGCCGCACCGTACAGAGGTTATGGGCTTTATGACGATCCTGCACGGCGACGATCGTTTCTACAACAACATCTTTATTCAGAAGTGGCCGTCTGAGGACTGGGTTCTGAATAATGATATGGATACATCTCTGTATCAGTACGAGAACCGCAAGGTCGGCACATACTGCTGGGATGAATACCCGACTTATGAAGAGTGGATCAGGCAGTTCGAGTTGGAAGAGACCTACCCGGACATGCATAAGCATGAAGAGGCTCACTTCGGGCATCTGCCGGTATGGATCAACGGAAACGCTTACTTTGAAGGCGCAAAAGCATACAAGAATGAAAAAGATACCTTTATCGACAATTCCGGATCCGTACATGTTGATGTTGTGGAAAAGGAAGACGGATGGTATCTCGATACCAATATCTATGAGGTGATGAAGGACTTCAAGGTTGACATGATCTCTACAGACACATTGGGAAAAGCATTTGAACCGCAGCAGAAATATGAGGATCCGGACGGAACACCGATCACATTTGATGTCGACTATTTCGGAAATCATCGTGGGACAGACGTCATTCCGGGACCGCTTGCATGTGGATGCGAAATCGCGAATAAAGTGTATTGAGGATAAACAATGGCAAAACTTATCATCCGTAATGAAAACAAAAAAGGAATCATACCTCCGGAGATCTACGGGCATTTTTCGGAGCATCTGGGCCGCTGTATCTATGAAGGCATCTATGTCAGGGAAAACAGTGACATTCCCAATGTAAACGGTATGCGGACAGATGTGGTGGAAGCACTTAAGGAAATAAAGATCCCCGTGCTCCGCTGGCCCGGAGGGTGCTTTGCCGATGAGTATCACTGGATGGACGGGATCGGCCCCAGGGAATCAAGAAAGAAAATGATCAACACCCACTGGGGCGGCGTGGTTGAAGACAACAGTTTCGGCACGCATGAATATTTTGAATTATGCCGTCAGCTTGGCTGTAAGACATATGTAAATGGGAATCTGGGATCGGGAACCGTTCGTGAAATGAGCGAATGGATCGAATACATGACATTTAAAGGTGTCTCACCCATGGCGATCTTAAGAAAGCAGAACGGTCATGAGGATCCCTGGGTTGTTGATTATTTTGGTGTCGGCAACGAAAACTGGGGATGCGGCGGCAACATGAGACCGCAGCACTATGCCGATGAATACCGGCGTTACCAGACCTATGTCCGCAACTATGACGGCAATAAACCGATCACAAAGATATGCTGCGGCGCAAACGTTGATGACTATCATTGGACAAAAGAGGTTCTTGCAACCTGTTTCGATCATACCGAGGAGAAGTTCCACGGGTTTATGGACGGCCTGTCATTACACTATTACACACTGCCGGAGACGGAAGATGACTGGAATTATAAAGGCAGCGCCACTGATTTTACGGAAGAGGTATTCTATCAGACCCTTAAGCGCGGCTACTACATGGAAGAGCTCATCAATAAACACAGCGAGATCTTGGACTGGTACGATCCGGACAAAAAGATCGGCTTAATGGTCGATGAGTGGGGCGTCTGGACAGATGTGGAACCCGGTACAAACCCAGGTTTCCTGTATCAGCAGAACACAATGAGAGATGCGCTGGTTGCCGGTATGAACCTCAACATCTTCAACAAGCATACCGACAGGGTGAAGCTGGCCTGCATCGCGCAGATGGTCAATGTTCTTCAGTCCGTTTTACTTACTGAGGGAGCAAAGATGATCAAGACGCCGACATACCACGTATTTAAAATGTATCGTCACCATCAGGGAGCGGCACTTCTTGACAGCGAGCTGACCGGAAGCGGTACGGTCGGCACGGGAAAGAACGAACTTCCGAAAGTGTTTGAGTCAGTATCCGAGGACAGTGAAGGAACCATCACGATCACGCTGACCAACAACTCGATCGAATCCAAAGAGACGGTAGATATCGGACTTACCAAAGATGGCGGAGCATATCGGGTATCTGAAGCTGTTTTCATTTCGGGAGCAATGAATGCGCATAACACGTTTGAAGCACCGGAAACGGTGAAAGAACAGGAATTCAAAGATTATACCGCCAAACCGGACGGGCTGTCGGTCAATATCCCGGCATGCGCAGTAGTCAGCATCCGTCTGAAAAAATGATCATCGGATGACCGATCCGACGGGAGAGAGACAGTGGAGCAAAGAGTGTGCTACAGATGTCTGATCCGGGAAACAGCCGGGGCAGACTATGCGCAGAAGATCGGAAAGTACCTGGAAGCAATCGCTAAAGAAGATAAAGCAGACGATACCCTTTACGAGTATCGTCTGTCTGTTTGTAAAAACTGTGATCAGTTGTGGGACGGAACCTGTGCGGCATGTGGCTGCTATGTGGAACTGCGCGCTGCCGCAAAAAAAGCGGCGTGCCCTTACGAGAAGTGGTAACGCCGCTTAATGATCTCAGCCGGTTTTACTTATTTTCATCGAATTCGTCGATGATGAAACGCTGTCTTCCTTTTACATCATCATAGATCCTGGTGATGTATTCACCCAACAGACCGGAAACGAAAACCTGTATTCCGCCGATGAACCAGATCAGAGCAGCTGTTCCGGATACCAGAGTCTTCTTCTTTTCGGAGAAGATTTTCTGGAACCAGTAGATCAGGGACAGCAGAGCACCGAATCCCGTCATGATCATTCCCAGGAAAGTCACATACTCAAGTGGTTTGGATGAGAAGCAGAAGATACCGTGGAAGCCCATCCGGAATTCTCCGAAGAAGCGGTTATACTTGCTGCTGTCGGCTTCGCGTGCCTCGCGGTGATAGCGTACGGCGGTCTGTTTGAAACCGATATAGGAAACCATGCCGCGGAAGAACATGTTTGTTTCGGGCATTTTGCGTAATTCTTCGATCACGCGGCGGTTGATCAGGCGGAAATCAGCCGTATCAACAGGGATCTCAACATCCGACAGGAAATTGATCACGCGATAGGCCGTAAGGTCGATCAGCTTTCTGATTCCCGTTTCACCCTGGCGGTCGATCCGCTGCGCATAGACAACATCGTATCCTTCCTGCCATTTTTCGATCAGATCGGGGATCACCTCCGGCGGATCCTGCAGATCCACATCGATGACAACGCAGGCATCCCCAGTACAGTGAAGAACGCCGGCCATTGTAGCCGCAGCCTGGCGGAAACGTCTGCTCATGGTGATCAGTTTGATGTTCTTGTTGAGCGTCATGTGCTCTTTGATCACATCATATGTATGATCGGTAGAGGGATCCATACAGAAAATGATCTCATAATCGCATTCCAGATCTTCAAGAACCTTTTCGGTACGGAGCAGAAAAGGTGAGATACCGTTCTCTTCATTGTATACCGGAACTACGATGGAAAGTTTATATTTTTTCATGCGTGACTCCTTATAAAACGTGCTGTTTTCATTATAAACAAGCCGTTGTATCTTGTCAAAACGGATTGACAAAGAAAAAGGGCTTTAGTATAATAACTTTTGCGTCAAACGCGGAAAAATCATATATTCGGAATCAGAAATTCAGAATTTGGAGAAATACTCAAGAGGCTGAAGAGGCGCCCCTGCTAAGGGTGTAGGTCGCGAAAGCGGCGCGAGGGTTCAAATCCCTCTTTCTCCGCGCTTTGTAAAAAGGAAGATAAAGACGGTGTCGGCTGAAACCGATAGCGTCTTTATCTATCTATACACTAAGGATCTGCAGAGGTAATGTATGGCAAAGCATAATCGGAAAAAGATCGTCTGCTATATACTTGCTTTTTTTATCCCGGTTTTCATGATGCTGGTGATCAGCCTGATCTATGGCTTTTATCCGTTCGGGAAGACATCTGTTCTTGTGGCGGATATGCGTTATCAGTTCGTGGATTATTTCGGATACCTGAAATACATTTTCTTTGGCAATGACAATTTCGCATATAATTTCAGCAAGACCTTCGGCGGGGATATGCTGGGATTTTCATCCTATTATCTGAACAGTCCGCCGAATCTGCTCCTTCTGTTTTTCCCGAATGAATATCTTCCGGCCGGCATTCTGTTGATGGCGACTTTACTGATCGGTTCATGCGGATTGACGTTCAACATCATGCTGGACAAGCTGTATTCCACCAGATGGGCATCCCTGATCTTTTCGACGGCATACGCATTCATGGGCTTCATGGTAGCCTATTTTAACTGCGTCCACTATTTCTTCAACATCATGCTGCTGCCGCTGATCATACTCGGACTCTGTACGATGATCAAAACCGGAAAGATCAGCATCCTGTATATCATCACATTATTCCTCTCTATTTTCTCCAATTATTATATGGGCTATATGACCTGTCTGTTTTCGGTCATTTTCTTCCTATATTATATATTTGTGAATGCGGAGTCCCTTCGGAAGCTCTCTTCCTACAGAAATGCCTTCTTCAGTTATGTGATCGCGTCCTGTACGGCAGCGGCGTTGTCCGCATTTACTCTGATCCCCGTCCTGTTTTCACTGATCGGTCAGAAAAGCGGAGTGGGAGAAGCTGACCTGTCCCTGTCCAGAACGTTTCATATGCTGGAAGTCTTCTCGGGTCTGTACACAACGGCCTTTCACGGCAATATCTCCGACGGATTACCGATCATTTACTGCGGCGTATCGTCGGTTGTGTTTGTGATCCTGTTCCTTGTCAACAAAAGAGTCAGCAGAAGAGAGCGGATCGTTACAACACTTGCGCTTGCCGCCGTACTGTGCTGCTTCTATATAAATGCGCTGAATATCATATGGCACGGATTCAACGCGCCGATCGGTTTTCCTTATCGCGATTCCTTCTTTTTCAGTTTTCTGCTTCTGTTCATCGCGTATAAAGGCTTCTTGAACACCGCAGGCGGGCTGCGTCTGTATCAGGGGATCATCTGCGTGATCGCATTTCTGGCATATTCATTCTATATGCTGTCAAGCGGGAATGCTTATGTGGGCAGGGACCAGGTGGTACTGACCGGAAGCATCATAGTGGTTACGCTGTTTTTCCTATACGGATTCCGAAACAAGAAAGAATATGTGATCCCGCTGATCGCCGGGTTGTTTTTACTGCAGGGTGCGGACCTTCTGTATAACGGGTATGTATCGATCGGCGGTTATTTTCAGGATCTGGATCAGAATCCGCAGGCATACAGTTTTGAGGATTATTATCAGTTTGTTGTTCAGAACAGGGAGATCCTGGATGAGATCGAAAGAGAGGATCCCGGTTTTTACAGAATAGAGAAGATGTACCGCCGCTCTCATAACGACGCGATGCTTTTAGGTTATAACGGATTATCCCATTTCAGCTCCTGTGAAACGGACCAGGTTAAATCCTTTATGGGATCCATGGGATTCAGGAACAACGGGAACTGGGCTTTCTACGGACAGGGCAGCACAGCGTTTGCGGACTCTTTCATGGGTGTCAGGTATCTGCTCTCCCAGTATGATGAAACGCCCAAGCCGTTTGAGAAGAAGCCCGGAATGAACGATAAGACCATCTTTTACAATCCTTACGCCATGCCGCTCGGATTCCTCATGCAGCCGTCCGTTCGTAAACTGGCACCGGAACGGTATAACATTTTCTCTTATCAGAATGCGATAGCGGATGCCTTCAACGATCAGGACTATCAGATATACCGTCCTGTTTATCAGGCAGCAACGGATCTGGTAAATGTCAGCAAAAACGGCAATACCTTTTCTGCGATCGATCCGGAACAGGAAGCCTATATCTCTTACAAACTCATCGCAAACAGTACGGATTTCATTTACATGTACTTCTATGCGCCGGATCTGCAGAATACAAGGATCGTTATCAACGATCTGGAAAAGGAGGGTTACTTCACTCCTTACGGATGGTCGGTCCGTGAAGTCGGCCGTTACGGGCGCGGAGAAGAGATCGAGGTAAGGGTATATCTGGAACAGGATGAGATCCGGATCGATAAGGAACTCTTCTATTATGAAAATCAAAACGAGTTCATCCGCTGGTTTGAAGACAATAAAAAGGCAGGCGTTGATCTGAAGAAGATCACGAGCTCCCATCTCAATGCGGATGTGGAATGCGAAGTAGATGAACTGCTGGTTATGACGATCCCCTATGAAACATCCTGGAACATCAAAGTGGACGGAAAGCAGGTTAAGCAGGAAAAGGTCATGAAGGGCCTGACCGCGATCCCGCTGAAAGCCGGGAAGCATACCATAGATATGCGCTATATTCCCAAGGGATTGTGGGGTGGCGCTTTCGTGTCGGGACTGGCATTTATATTCCTTCTTTTCCTTATATTATTTAATATGAAGAAACAGAGACAAACGACCACAATATAAAGTGGTAAAACAGTAGAAAAATAGCAGATATAGAGGCCAAAAATATTTTTGGAAAATCCCCTTGACTAAAGATTTTTGGCATGTTATATTGTAAAAGTTGCGACACTTGAAATGCTCAAAAGTGCCGTAAGTACCTTGAAAACTTAACAGTACAACCAACCCCGAAATCTGTGCCATATCTGCGAAGCGGATGTGGCGCCAAGTAACACCGTAAGGTGTTACAGAACAGAATTAATTCCTTTAATTAAGATTTCGAACCAAACCTAAAGTAAAGACGAATTAGCTAGCGCTGATTCAGAGATAAGACTATGGGAAACAAGTTTCCCACACTCATGAGATGCACACGATTGCGAAAGGAAAGCCGCCTTCAGCGGCACGCAATCGGCGCAAGATATTCATTATGAGAGTTTGAT
>JAGCXZ010000255.1 GCA_017961065.1 Lachnospiraceae bacterium | reverse complement strand
TATCGTCCCGGTCGCTGCCAAGGATAATGGCGCCGTGGTGCAGCATCAGGATGACTTTGGATCCCTTCTGCATGGCTGCTTCCACGTTATTTCCGAGTTTCTTCGTACCCGGAAGCCCGTAAGGCGCCAGTTCGATCTTCCCGAGGACCGCCTCCTCTTCCGGCGTGAGCTTAAGCACCTGCGTTCCGACCAGTCCGACGGCCGTCGCGTAATCCTGATGCGTATGGATCACAAAATCCACATCGGAAAATGTCCGGAAAGCCGCGGCATGGATCTTCTTCTCGCTGGAAGGCTTCCTGCTGCCCTCCCAGGTCTTGCTGACCCAGTCATAGACCGGCACGTCATCCGCGCACATGTTCTCATACCCCAGGCCGCTCGGCGAGATCGCAAAGGTGGTACCCTCGCATCTGCTGCTGATGTTGCCCCATGTTCTGGCTACCAGCTTCTTTTCCAGAAGGATCCTGCCTGTTTCTGCAACCAGTTCCCTGCTCTGCATCGTATCCATCGTTTTCTCCCTTCGTTGTGATCTGAATCATCCGAACGATAGCCTTCGGTTGCCGCCTCATGGCATATCCTGATCGTTCAGTATCTTGAACAGCTTGACGTTTGCCCCGTGCAGTTTCCGGAACACCTTATAATTCCTGTCATAGATCGCCTTGTTCCGCGGATCGGGCGTAAAGCAGGCCGCAACGCGTACATAGGATCCGGCCTCCTCCAGGGAAGGAATGTCGCCCATTCCGACGCCTGCGATCATCGCGGCGCCGATGGCTCCCACGTCCTGTGCGTGCTCGACCGTTTCGATCCGCTTTCCCGTGATATCCGATAAGATCTGGCAGGTGACCGGAGACAGTGCGCCGCCGCCCACAAACCGTATCGGATCGGATACCTTCACTTTATGATCCGAGCATTCCATCATCCAGCGCAGGTGGAAGCAGATGCCCTCCAGCACCGCACGGATCATGTCACGCTTTCCTGTTTCGATCTTGAGATTGAAAAACATCCCCGCCGCGTCCGGATCCTCGAACGGACAGCGGTTCCCGTGCAGCCACGGCGTAAAGATCACACCGTTGGCCCCGGGGCTTGATTCCTTCACGGTATCGCTTAAGTAATCATAAAGGCTTAAGTAAAGAGACTCCTCACTTTCCGCGACCGTCTGCTTCTTTAAGTAGATGCCGATCTCATCAAGCGCCAGATGTTCTTTGACCCACTCAAAGCACTTTCCGGCCGTCTCCATCTCCGCAAAATAGTTGTATAAACCGTCCCTTGCGCCCACGACCGCCGCAATCATGGACACGATATCGACCTTCTGTACATCGGTCAGCGTGGATACCCATCCGGATGTCCCGGAATAGATATGCGTCTCCCCGATCCGCGTGCAGCCGGCCCCGATCCCGATCAGTGTCGCGTCTCCGCCGCCGCCGAACACTGCCGTGCCTTCCTTTAAACCGAGCTGTTCTGCCGCGTCCTTCGTCAGTGTGCCTGCACGCTCACTGCAGTCGATGATGCGCGGCAAATGGCCGATATCAACGCCAAACAGTTTGCAAAGAGAAGCATTCCAGCCTTCCTTCCCCTTTCTGGTGTCATAGAGGAAAGTCGCAAAAGCCGAGTCCCTGGTCATCACGAAAGAACCGCTCGCGCGGCAGATCAGGTATTCCTTTACATCCAGCCAGCTGTGGATCTTTGCGTAAATATCAGGCTCTTCTTCCTTGACCCACAGGTATTTCCAGACCGGATCCTTGACGCTGGTCGGTGCGGCCGTCGTCACGATCAGGCTCTTTAAGAGCTTGCGGATACCAAGACCCGAGATCCGGATCCCTTTGCCCGCATGCTTGTCAAAGATCTCCTCCGCGCGCTGGTCCATGTAGCTCATCGGTCTGCGCAGCGCCTTCCCGTTCTCATCCACGAGCACAAGTCCCTGCATCTGCGAGCAGAAACTCAGGGCGCTGATCTGATCCGGGGAAACCCCTGTCTTTTCCAACAGTTCCTTCGTTGTTGCACACATCACGGACCACCACTCGTCGGCATCCTGCTCGGCGCCGCCGTTTTCGAGGATATAGAGGTGGTAGGTGCCGTATGCGCCGTCGATCAGCTTTACTTCCTTGTCGATGGAAAACAGGCAGGTTTTCATGCCGGTCGTGCCGACATCGTAAGCGATCACATAGTGCATAGAGTACTCCTTACGTTGTTATTCACGATTCACGGATCCCAAGCGCACCGCTTAGGAACTTCACGAGTTCTTCTTCGACGCGTTCCCGGTCCGTGAAGATATCCGCGCCGCAGTAGAGTTTCAGGCGCTCCCGGTAGTATTCGCAGCAATAGGAAAACTGCAGCATCATGAAAAGACTGTCAAAGAAAAAGGCAAACATGGCCGGGTCAGCGTCTTCCCTGCACATGTGATTTTCCTGTGCCTTACGGATCAGGTCCGTATAGACGAGCGCGGATATGCCTTCCACCTCTTCGGAAAGCATGCCGGCAAACTGCGCGGCCCCGACGCCCGTGATCTCGTGGTACATGCGGTTGATCTCCTGATGCTTTGTCGCATGGACGATCAGCGTATGGATCACGCTGCGAAGGCTCTCCAGCAGGTCATCACTCTTGAGCGCGACATCCTTCAGCGCATCCGTTAAGGCCTGCAGGCTGTAGCGCACGCATGCAAGAAACAGGGATTCCTTATCGGCATAGTATTTATAGATCACGCCGACACTTATATCCGCGCGTTTTGCGATCTCGCTCAGTCTGGCCCCCGTATAGCCGCATTCGGCAAACTCAGAGATCCCGGCCTGTATCAATGCATTCAGTTTTTCGTCGCTGAGTTTCTTGTGCATCTTCCGCCTCATCTGCTGCCGGTTCGAAAATGTTGCCGGCTCCGGCTTTCATTGCCGTTTATCCGTTCTCGTGAATCTTCATTCACGACTTAAAAATATCCTACCATGTCCGTGCGCTTTTCGCAAGCCTTTGTTCCCGTCTGCCCTTGATTTTGACAGACCCTTATGCCCCGCTGCAGGACGCTCTCTTCTGCCACCGGACATAAAAAAACCGGGAAGAGAAAATTTCCTCTTCCCGGCATACATCTTCCTGATTACTTTTATTCGTTTAGCGCTGCGCTTTTGACAACATATTCCGTAACACCTGTGACCGTTTCACCGTCGATCTGCAGGGCTGTCGGCATATCAAAAGTCACCTTGATCTCACGGCCCGTCATGATATCAACCATTTCCGTGTGTTTCACATGCTCGCCCTTGAAGATCGAAGGGAATACCATCAGTGTCTTGAGCCTTCCCTTGCCGTACATCAGCATCAGGGAAACCGTATCGTTGTGCAGCCGGTCCTGATCCGGGGTGGGAAACATGCCGCCGCCGTAGCATCTGCCGTTCATGGTCGGCGCGATCCAGACTTTACGGTAGGTCTTCGTAATGCCGTCAACCGTAACGGTAGCCGTACGCGGCTTGAAATGGAACAGCAGTCCCATGATCGCGATCGCGGTATAGTTGATGTCCGTTTTGCCCGCTGCGCGCTGCTTGTCGCCTTCCTCACAGCAGTAGCCGTCTATGCCGAATCCGATCCCGTTCATGAACAGGGTGGTTTTGCCGTTGATCGTCACGGTGGGCAGATGCTCGATATAGGCATCCAGTTCGACCATTTCGTTATCGGCGGGTTTTCCGATATCATTGAGAAAATCATTGCCTGTACCCGACGGTACATACAAAATCCCTTTCGGCCGCTTGATTTCCGCCGTATCATTCACGAAGTGGTTCAGCGTTCCGTCCCCGCCGCAGAGAACCAGCCTGTCCTGCTCCTGCAGCTTGGAAAACAGGTCCTGGTAATCCGAAATCTGCGTGATGTCGACATATTCCGCTTCGGCACCCTCCGGAAGTCTGATCTGCTCTGCCACGTTTTTGCCTTTTCCGTTGCCGGCTTTCGGATTGTAAAGGATAAAATAACGACTCATTTCTACCTCCCTATTCACACATTAAGAGATCTTCCTATCCTACGACAGAGAGCAGTCCTTCCCGGACTCTCTCTCCGATCTCCTGCGTACGCATTTTCTTGGCTTCCTCAAACGGGATCACGTCAACAAAATCGATATAGACATCGCTGACCTTGCGGATATACTGCTTGTGGATCTTCTCCGTTCCCCGGATCGCCACGTTTACGATCGGGACTTCCGCCATCTGCGCCACCCTGAAGATCCCGTTATGGAACGGCAGGAGCACGCATTCCTTGCTCCGCGTACCTTCCGGATAGATCGCGATGTTAACCTTGTCCTCTTTCATCATCTGTGCCGATGCTGCAAGCGTCTTCACGGCCGAGCGGGGATCCGTCCGGTCGATCGGCAGAAACCCGCATTTGCGGATGATCCGCCCGAACACGGGAATATGGAAGTTCTCTTCCTTGGACAGGTAAGTCAGCTGTCTGTTCCTTAACACATACCATGTCAGGATCGGGTCATAGTTGGATCTGTGGTTCCCGACCAGCAAAAACCGCCCCTTTGGCAGTTTGTCCAGTCCCGTGACATGCACGCGGATCCGCAGGATCACAACCATCGCGACCGTAGAGGCGTTCAGAAGGAACCTGTAATACCCGCTGTTGCCGTAAAATTCCGCATGCGGATTTACCAGACACGCGCTGACCGAAAGAACGATCACCGCTGAAAGAACGAGACAGGGAATAACAAGTAAAATGATCAGCCAAATCTTCATAAGCAAAATGATATCATTGCGTCCGGGCTTATGCCCTTACGTCAGTTTCAGATCGCACCGGAACAAAAACCGGGCATCAGAATGTAACAGTCTCCGGAGCCTTTGTAAAGGACGAGAAGGTAGCAACGGCGTTTTCAAAATAGAAAACTTCCGTGTTGCCGTCGTCGGCGGAGTACATGCCCTGCAGGGTCGGGTAGGCATCCAGCATAGACTGTCTGGCTTCCCTTCTGTCATCTTCCTTAAGCACGCCGGCCACTCTCAGCCACTCACCGTTCTTAAACGCGCAGAGTTCCACCTTCGGGTTGGCATGGATCTGCTTGGAGACATCCTTCACCTTGCCGG
>JAGCXZ010000254.1 GCA_017961065.1 Lachnospiraceae bacterium | reverse complement strand
GCAGAGCTTGCGCTGATCAAAGAGCAGTCCGGCGTGGAGGATTCCCCGCTGTTCGGGGGAATGGAAGACTATTCCCAGTACAAACCCAGAGGATATTACGAGGGCGATGCCGATCTGGAAAAATACTTCCAGACCATGATGTGGTACGGCAGACGAAACTTCACGCAGAAGGATGCACTTCTGGACCGGAGCGCGCTGCTGATGACACTTGCCATGAATGAAGGCGCTCTTTCGGACTGGGAATCGGTTTATGCGGTAACGTCATTTTTCGCCGGTGCTTCCGATGACAGCGGCTACTACGAATACATGCCTCTGATCACAGACGCCTACGGCGCGAATGTCACGACGGAAAGCCTGATCGGAACGGAAAAGGAATTTGAAGCGTTCCATAAGATGACTGCAGCGCTGGAGCCGCCAAAGATCAACTCTGTTCCGTTCTATGATGATGACGGGGCAACGGACAAGACCGTTGAATCCAAGGGATTCCGGTTCATGGGACAGCGGTTCAGCCTGGATGAGGCGATCTTTACGCAGCTGACATACAGCAAGGTGGAAAGAAACGCAAACGAGGACCAGCGTATGCTGCCGGACGCGCTGGACGTGCCTGCTGCGCTCGGCTCTGAAACGGCATATGAGATCATGAAGGAAAGCGGCGAGACCGATTACCCGAACTATGATGAGCAGCTTGAAAAGACGGCGGAGGCGATCACGCAGATGCCGGATCTGTGGACGGGCAGTCTCTATGCGGCCTGGATGAACACGCTCAATCCGCTGCTTACGGAAAAAGGCGAAGGCTATCCTTCGTTCATGACAAATAAGGAATGGACCAAAAAGAGTCTGGAGAGTTATCTGGGCAGCTGGACGGAACTGAAACATGACACGGTTCTGTATTCCAAGCAGATGATGGCGGAAATGGGCGGCGGAGACGAAGAGGTCATTGATGACCGCGGCTATGTGGAGCCTGTTCCGGAGCTTTATGATCATCTGTGTGCGCTGACCAAGGCAACGGCAAACGGTTTAAAGCAATACGGCCTGCTCAGTGCCAAGGATGAAGAGGATCTGAACAAGCTCGCGCAGCTTTCGGATTCGCTTTGTACGATATCCGTTAAGGAACTGCAGAATGAACCGCTGACGGATGAGGAATACGATCTGATCCGCGACTACGGGGGATCATTGGAGCATTTCTGGAATGAGACGATCAAGGAAACCACAGGTGAAGAGTACAATTACAGCCAGGAATTCCCGGCTGCGCTCGTCGTGGATGTGGCTACGGATCCGAACGGAACGGTTCTTGAGGAAGCGATCGGCGGACTCAGCAACATCGCTGTGGTGGTTCCCGTGGACGGAAAACTCCGGATCGCATCCGGCGTGGTATATAACTACTATCAATTCGAGCATCCGATCAATGACAGGCTGACGGATTCCAAGTGGCGGACCATGTGCGGGATGCTGGCGGATGAAAATTATGAGCGGCATGAAGATCCGGATCTGGACCGCAAGAAACCGGAATGGACCAAGAGCTATCGCCAGGAAACAGTTTATGACCAGAACTGGTAAAAAACAGATCCTGCTGATACCGGCAGCTGCCGCGATCGTGGCGGCTGCCTTCTTATTGTTCTTATGGAAAGGTGCTTTTCTGCCATCAGACATCGGCTGGGAAGAGCAGACGCTTTCCTGGTGCGGCAAGGAGGCAGTGTTAAAAGACCGCTCCCTGTCCGTATATTCCGACGGGAGAAAGACCTGGACCACAGACTGGGACTGGAACGTACAGAGCTGCTGTCAGGCCGATCTGGACAGAGACGGCAGCGAAGAACTGCTGCTTCTTGTCTGGAAGCGCGGCAGTTACGGAGACCATATGCCCTTCTGGGTGGAAAAGAACGATCATGACATGAGTCAGCACATCTTCATCTACAGATGTGCCAACGAGCGTACAACCGGTCTTCGCGCCGCGTGGATGTCATCGGCAATCCCGGTACGGATCCGGGAGATGCAAACGGACGGGCAGCGCGTCGTGATCCGGGATGAAAACGGTGTGATCAGCATTTGGGAATGGGAAGACTTCGGGCTGAAAATGCTCGCGGAAGGTGCGGAGAGTCTGTCTTTTATGGCATGCGGCGACCAGCTCCTGCACAAGGCGGTGCTCAGACGCGGGCTGCCGGATGATGATTATTCGTATATGTATGCCGGGATCCGCGACCGGATCCGGGAAGCGGATCTGGCCAGTCTGAATCAGGAGACGCCGCTGGTTGCGGACAAATCGCTGCTCTCGGATTATCCGCGGTTCGGATCGCCCGCAGAGACGGCACAGAGTGTGGAAGATCTGGGGATCGACATAGTCAGTACCGCCAATAATCATGCGCTCGATCAGGGCATGTACGGGGTCGATGTCACGCTTTCCGTATACGAAGGACTCGGGATCATTCCGGTCGGTACCCACGGATCGGAGGAGGAAGCTGTAAGACCTGAGTCGGCCGTGAGGATTGTGACACGAAACGGGATCAAAGTCGCCCTGCTGGGTTTTACTTACGGCACAAACGGCCGGTCCGAGGCGGATCATCCCCATGCGGTCGAACTGTTTGCCGCAGAGGAAAGGCTTACGGAGGCACTTTCCTACGCAAGGGAAAATGCCGATGCGGTGATCGTTTTCGCGCACTGGGGAACCGAGTATGACGAGGAGCCGGATGAGGAGCAGAAGCGGATCACAAACCTGCTGCTGGAACATCAGGCAGATGTGGTGATCGGCACGCATCCGCATGTCGTGCAGCCGTACGAACTCTTAACCGGTAAGAACGGACACAGGATGCTGGTGTATTATTCCCTGGGCAATCTGATCAGTGCCCAGAAGCAGGAGAACTGCAGGCGCGGCGGGATCGCGTCGTTTGAACTTGTCAGGACCGGACAGAACAGGGTATGCATCCTTGCGCCCGAACTGTCTGATATCTATACAGAGCAGGATATGGTTGTATGGGGAAGACCGGGAAATCTTTGAAAAACAGAACATTTAAAACGCTGGTATTCCTTGCGCTTCCTACCATGATGGAATACCTGCTGTCCACGCTGATGCAGTATGTGGACACGGCCATGGTGGGAAAACTCGGCGCTGACGCAACAGCTGCCGTATCCACGACCACAACGATCACCTGGCTGACGGGAGGCCTGTCGGCTTCCGTCGGTGTTGCGATCCTGACGCTGATCGCCACACAGCTCGGCGCGGGAAAGGAGGAAACCGCAAGGAAGACCGCGGCGCAGTCCGTGATCCTTTCTCTTGCTGTCGGCCTGGAGATCATGCTGGTTTCCGTAGTCTTAAGCCCGTATATCCCTGGCTGGATGGGGATCGACGTATCGGTGAGAGCGGATGCGGCCCGCTATTTTCTGATCATCTCACTTCCGATGGTGTTCCGTTCCGCGAGCATCATTCAGGGTGCGGCGATCCGCGCGACTCACGACACCAAGATCCCGATGATCATCAATTTAAGCGCCAACGGTC
>JAGCXZ010000024.1 GCA_017961065.1 Lachnospiraceae bacterium | reverse complement strand
CCTCACGATCTTCCTTCGGAATATACTTCAGACGCTTGTTCAATTCCTTGATAAATGCAGTTTTATTCATCACTCTCTCCCTCCGTCTCAACCGTCTCCGGTTCGTTTTCGTCCGGCTCTTCCCCTGCACTCTCTTCGATCGCTACAATCTCTTCCTCCGCAGTCTCATCCGCCTCCGAATCGTTCCGTATGCCGATCAGGCCATCGATCTGGCCTTTATAGACGGTCCATTCCTTTTCGTAATAATCAAGCAGGCCCTTTCCTTCATCGGTGATCGCGTAGTATCTTCTGTTGCGTCCCTGGAACGGTGCGTCGTAGGTCCGTAAATGGCCGGACTTCTGCAGACGCCGCAATACCGGATACAGGGTCGATTCCGATATATCTACGACCTGCCGCATCTTCTGTGTCAGAGTGTAGCCGTAGGAATCTTCCTGAAAAACGATCCCAAGGACACAGGCATCAAGCAGCGGTGCTGTCAACTGGTATGTCATTGCTTTTCTCCTCCTCTTTATTCCGCCATCCGCGCATCGATTCACGGAAGAGCAGGCGGTTTTGATCTGACAAATGGTGAATCTTCATGAAATTCTTGTCTTCGTATAATACTATATCTCATATAATATTGCTTGTCAACACATATTATACGATTCTTTATAAATTGCGGGAAATCCGCGTATTTATGCGCTTTTCCGGATCCCCGGGATTCTGCGGGGCATAAAAAAAGATGCCCGGCCGGGGCTTCCCGGCAGGCATCTGCTCTTTCCGTATTGTTTTTTTCGACGAAAACATCCTATGTGGATCCTTTTAGCCGCACATCCTGTTAAGATCCCTTCGGCCGGCTATCCTACGCCAGCGCGTTCTCCCGGATATCGCGGCTCATCTCGATCACGGCTTCCCTTGCCGCATCCGCAAACCCTTCTGCGCCGTAAGATGCATACTTTTCCTGCTTATAGGCTGCGATGATACCTCTGGAGCTGTTGACGATCGCGCCAAGACCGTTTTGATCGAAGAAAGGTTTTAAGTCGGATCCCTTTCCGCCCTGCGCGCCGTAGCCCGGCACCAGGATAAAGGACTTGGGCATCAGGGCACGGAGCACTTTACCCATCTCGGGGTAGGTCGCGCCGACAACGGCACCGACATAACTGTAGGAATCGCCCATGCAGTCCTGCCCCCACTTTGCCACCTGTTCTCCGACGATCTCATAGAGCGGACGATGATCGATCAGGCGGTCCTGGAATTCCCCGCTGCTCGGATTGGAGGTTTTTACCAGTACGAAGATCCCCTTCTTCTCTTCTTTGCAGACCTTGATAAACGGATTCACGCCATCGCTCCCCAGGTAAGGATTCACGGTCGCAAAGTCTTCATCAAACGCCGCAAAACGGTTGCTTCCGACCGTCACCTTTCCAAGATGAGCCACCGCGTAAGCTTCCGAGGTCGAGCCGATATCGCCTCTCTTGATATCGCCGATCACCACAAGGTCCTTTTCATGCGCGTAGTCCACGGTTTTCTTAAACGCCTTCAGGCCTTCGAGCCCAAACTGCTCATACATCGCGATCTGCGGCTTCACCGCCGGCACCAGATCCGATACCGCATCGATGATCCCCTTGTTGTATGCAAAGACCGCTTCGCCCATTCCCTGCAGCGTCTCGCCGTATTCCGCAAATGCCTTCTTCACCAGATGCTCCGGGATATAGGCCGGCATCGGATCGAGTCCGACAACGATCGGTGCGTTTGTCTTTTTGATCTTGTCCACCAGTTTGTTGATCATGCTCTGTCCTCCTCAATTACACATCAAGATAGTCGCCCCGTTACGGGACGACTATCCGGATCATTCATAAATTGCTGTATCGTTTGTGCTTTGCAAAGCGGCACGTTCTCATACGAGAATGCCCACATGCTCTTCCGCGTACTTCTTGATGCTGGAAGCATTGACGTATTTCTCATAGGAATCGCCGTTAACGACTACAAGCGTGGGTGCCTGCATCACACCGTATTTCTGCGCGAGTTCCATGTTCTCTTCCGCATCGATCAGGATGTACTGCTCATCCTGCAGGTAGCTCTTGGCCAGTTTGCAGTTCGGGCAGGTCTTCGTTGTGAACAGGTACTTCACATCTTCTGCGGGTGTGACTTTGACCGGATCATCTTCCTTCAGCCCGGAAAGCGTTACAACGGAAGTGGCGGGTCTCTTCATGCAGGAGCAGTTGAGATCGTAAACGACTCTGTTCTTGTATTCCTGTGCCTTACCGTCGTTCCAGTTCTGTACCGGTCTGTAGTATCCGGTGATACGGCTGTAAACTTCGGTTACTGCGCCGCAGTGCGGGCAGGTCTTCTGCTCACCGGTCAGATAGCCATGCTCGCGGCATACGGAATAGGTCGGTGACAGTGTATAGTAAGGAAGTCTGTAATTCTCTGCGATCTTGCGTACCAGAGACGCCGCTGCGTTCCAATCCGGCATCTTCTCGCCGAGGAATGCGTGGAATACGGTACCGCTCGTATAGAGTGTCTGCAGATCATCCTGGATATCCAGTGCATCAAAGATATCCGCTGTGTAATCAACCGGCAGATGGGAGCTGTTGGTGTAGTACGGTGTATCTCCGGGACCTCCTGCCGTCTTGATGTTGGGCCAGCGCTTCCTGTCGTGCTTAGCCAGACGGTAAGCCGTGGACTCAGCCGGTGTTGCCTCAAGGTTATAGAGGTCGCCGTACTGCTCCTGGTAATCGGACAGGCGGTTGCGCATATGGTTCAGGACTTCCTTCGTGAATTCCTGTGTGCGCTTATCCGTCATATCCGCACGAAGCCAGTTGGCGTTCAGGCCTACTTCGTTCATGCCCACAAGACCGATCGTGGAGAAGTGGTTGTCGAAGTTGCCCAGATATCTCTTTGTATAAGGATATAATCCTTCATCAAGCAGTTTGGAAATGATGCCGCGCTTTACTTTCAGGCTGCGTGCCGCGATATCCATCATGCGGTTCAGGCGAACGAAGAAGTCGTCCTTGCTTGTGGAAAGATATGCGATCCTCGGCATATTGATCGTAACAACGCCGACAGAACCTGTGGACTCGCCGGATCCGAAGAATCCGCCGGTCTTCTTGCGAAGCTCACGGAGATCCAGGCGCAGTCTGCAGCACATACTGCGGACATCGGAAGGCTCCATATCGGAATTGATGTAATTGCTGAAGTAAGGTGTGCCGTACTTGCTGGTCATCTCGAACAGCAGACGGTTGTTCTCGGTATCGGACCAGTCAAAATCACGGGTGATCGAGTAGGTCGGGATCGGATACTGGAAACCGCGTCCGTTCGCGTCACCTTCGATCATGGTCTCGATGAACGCCTTGTTGATCATGTCCATCT
Organism: Lachnospiraceae bacterium; assembly: GCA_017961065.1. Lineage (GTDB taxonomy): Bacteria > Bacillota > Clostridia > Lachnospirales > Lachnospiraceae > UBA2868. Next base: position 163 of record JAGCXZ010000024.1, on the reverse strand, counting down.
CGGCCTTGCAGTCCTTGTACTTGAAATCCATCTCCTTGCCGCCCACGATGGCCTGAAGCTCCGCCAGGTCATTAGGGACCGTCCAGTCCAGGGTGATGTTGGAGAAGGGTGCCTGCGTGCCCCAGCGGGAGGGCGTATTGACACCGTAGATAAAGGTCTCGAT
>JAGCXZ010000253.1 GCA_017961065.1 Lachnospiraceae bacterium | reverse complement strand
GCCGAAATAGTCGTCAATGTCTCTTTTATTGATCACGATATTTCCTTTGCCGGGTTTCAGATATACTCTGGCAACGGATGATTTTCTTCTGCCTGTTCCGTAGAACTTTTCAACTGCTTTTGCCATTTCCTGTTCTCCTTAAGTATTTACCAAATTAAAACTTCAGTTCTTCAGGCTTCTGTGCAGCATGCGGATGCTCAGCGCCTGCATAAACGAACAACTTCTTGTACATCTTATTTCCCAGCGGTCCCTTCGGAAGCATGCCTCTTACGGCGTGTTCCACAACCTCTGTGGGAGCCTTTGCCAGCTTCTCGCGAAGCGGGGTCTCCTTCATGCCGCCAACATACTCCGAATGACGGTAGTAGATCTTCTGATCAAGCTTCTTACCGGTAACGGCAACTTTCTCGGCATTGATCACGATCACGAAATCACCCGTATCGGCGTGCGGTGTAAAGATCGCTTTATTCTTTCCTCTTAAAACCTTGGCAACCTCGGATGACAGACGTCCGAGCGTGCAGCCCGCGGCATCCACAACATACCATTTTCTCTCAACGGTTGCCTCATTGGGCATATATGTTTTCATGATGATACCTCCACAATTCAGTGCAATACCAAATACTCTTCTATCCGACCGGACCGGCCCGTAATTCCACTGTTACGGTCGTTCCGCAGCAGCCTTGCGCCTCGTTACGCATGCGATGCATGTCGCAACCGTGCCGGGGCTGTGGCAGGCGCAATTATGCTCAGACACCCAACCATTATAGTACACGCGCCCTTGCGTGTCAACAAATACTTCGATTATTGGCCCTATCTTACGATCGGGGTCCCGCATGCGGTGCAGAATACCGCCGAAGGCTCATCGATCACTTTCCCGCACTGCGGGCAGACCACCTTCTTCGGATCATCCTGCGGCTTATATTCAATACCGAACAGCTTAAAGATCCTTTTTGCGCATTCCTTATAATTGTTGCCGTACATTTTTTCAATATAGGCACTTTGCTTGACGATCTCATCCAGTTCATCCGTAACGACCGGATCGTTGCGTCCTTTCAGCTGTTCCACATAGGCCTGGATCTCTTTGGCCGAATGCATCCGGTCGATGGCAGACAGCAGGTCCTTCACGCCGCCTCCGCCGTATGACACATTTCCGGGTTGCGGCATTTCCATGTTCTCGCCCGGAAGATGAACCCGGTTTTGAAAGGTATACTTTTTCACGATCACATGGATGCGTGTCAGACAGTTTAAGACATTATCCGGAAGTTTGAACGCGCACTCATCGCTCACCAGCGTGATATTGCCTTTTCTCTGAAGGTGAACGAACGAAACATTCTGGATCACGCTGGTGTCCCCGTACAGATTCGTCAGCTGCAGATCGGCAAGAATACCGGGGAGCATCGCCGCTTCCGGCCACACAGCCGTCAGAATGAATCCGACTTCATCGGATCCCTTCCGGTTGATCAGAAGCTCCGCAAGAGAAAACGGCAGTTTCTGATCGCCTGAATCAAGCGGAAACCGGAGCTGATCCCGACCTCCTTCTTTATCTGTCGTGTCTGCAGGTCCCATACCTGCGCTTTCCTCACAGGAAAAACCCTGCGTGTTATTTTCCTGTAGCAGGAAAAGGATCTCGCTGAATCCCAGGATCAGCAGCCCGTCCATGAATGTCGATCCCCATACCGCGAAAGCGATCGCCCAGGAAAACTCCGTGTGGGAGCTGGTAAAGGGAAATGCTCCGAGTTCTCCGAATTTTACGCCCATGACAAACCCCATGATCAGTCCGCCGATCCAGAACCCGATGGCGGCGCGGCGCAGAGCGGAAGCAATCGAGTTGATCCTTTTGCCTTCCGTTTTCCGTAACGTGTATTTTTTCATCTTTCCCTCCTCCGGTCTTTCTAAGAGCCGCCTTATGTTGAACCGTCATTCAAACTCGTACTCCATCAGGCAAAGGCCCTGCGGCGGTGCCGTCGGCCCGCTTGATGCGCGGTCTCTTGCGAGCAGCATATCCTTAACGGATTCCGGCTCTCTCTTCCCCTGGCCGATCTCGATCAGAGTTCCCGCGATGATACGCACCATATTATAAAGGAATCCGTCCCCGCAGACAAGGATGGTGATCTCCCTGCCCTCTTCCAGAACAGACAGATAATAGATCGTCCGTACCGTGTGTTCGGTCTGCGTATGCGTGGAGCAGAAGGAGGCAAAATCATGCTGTCCGACAAGATAGGATGCTCCTTTACGCATCCGTTCCACATCCAGCTTCGTGTAAACCCAGTACGTATAGCGCTCCTTTGTCGGCAGCGGAAACTTATCGTGCCAGATGCGGTACGCATAGGTCTTGCGGCACTCACACCGGCGCGGATGAAAATCAGGATCCACCTCCTCCGAAGCCCGGATCCGGATGTCCTGCGGCAGGCTCTGGTTGAGCGCGTAGGAAAACTTCTCCGGCGGAATGCGCGACTCCGTATCAAAAACGCAGACGGCGCCCTCCGCGTGCACGCCTGCGTCGGTTCTGGACGCACCGATCACATGGATCTCCTCATGCAGAAGAGCCGACAGCTCCCTGTTTAAGATACCCTCGATCGTCTCGGCATGCGGCTGGATCTGCCATCCGCTGTAGTCAGTGCCGTCATATGCAACTGTAAGCATGATTCTTTTCATGATCAATATCCCATAACGAGATTGAAAACAGCATGTGTCGAAGACACATGCTTGGTTTGGGCACAAGGCCAAGAGGGAGTGCTCGCATTCCCCACTGGCCTGATGCCCAAACTACGCATGGCGGTCGCCATGCTATTTTCAATCTCGGTTTTCATCCTTTACATGCATGAAACCGAATCTGCCCCCGCATAAGCAATCTTAGCGCGCAGCGCGGGAAAGATCGCATAGCGATCGGATTGCGCATGCAATCAACCGCCACATTCACTGCACAAAGATCTTATCCACCACCCGCGGCACCACGATGATCGCTGCCAGATAAACAGCAAGGATCACGTAGCCTGCCAGATCGCGCAGGTGATACTTCAAAGGCTTCATTTTGGTCCGGCCGCTCCCACCACGGTAGCATCTGGCCTCCATGGCAAGCGCCAGGTCATTTGCCCTGCGGAACGCGGAGATGAACAGCGGTACTAAAAGCGGCACCATATTCTTAACCCTGCGGAAGATGTTCCCGCTCTCAAAATCGGCACCCCTTGCCATCTGCGCTTTCATGATCTTATCCGTTTCATCCAGAAGGATCGGGATGAAACTCAGCGCGATCGACATCATCATGGCAATCTCGTGGACCGGAACACGGATGTGTGACAGCGGGGATAATGCCTTTTCCATGCCGTCCGTCAGATTGCCCGGCGTTGTGGTCAGCGTCATGATCGACGAGCCGATGATCAGGTAGATCAGTCTGAACATCATAAAGAGCGCCGTATAAATGCCCTCCTTCGTGATCGTCAGTTTCCAGAAGGACACCACGGTTTCCCCGGGCGTCGCAAACAGGTTGATCAGCACCGTGATCATGAGCAGGATGATGACCGCCTTCAGCCCCTTGAACATAAAAGAGACCGGAACGCGCGACAGTGCGATCATGGAAACCAGAAAAAGCGTTGCCACGATATAACCTGTGAAATTTTGAAACAAAAACAGGGAGATCAGAAATACCAGCGTTCCCATCAGCTTGACTCTGGGATCCAGCCTGTGCAGCACAGACTCGGTCTGGTAATACTGCCCTAGCGTAATATCTCTAAGCATGCTTCTACGCCTTCTTTGATCGTGATCGCATCGGCCGGTGCCGGGATTCCCTTCTCACGCAGCAGGTGCATGATCTTGTTCACTTCCGGAACCGACAGGCCCATTTCTTCCAACTCCGTCCTGTGTTCGGCAAATACATTGCGCGGACTGTCATCGTAAACCAGCTTCCCGTCATGCATGACAAGCAGACTGACGGCATATTCGGCCACATCATCCATGCTGTGCGAGACCAGGATGATCGGAATATTGTTCTGATCGTGCAGTTTTCTGATCAGCGAGAGGATCTCGTCGCGGCCCCTCGGATCCAGACCGGCGGTCGGTTCGTCCAGGATCAAGACTTCCGGCTTCATGGCCAGCACACCGGCGATCGCAACGCGGCGCTTCTCTCCGCCCGATAAGTCAAAGGGCGACTGGTAGAAGCTCTCGTCCGCGATCCCGACCTGCTTGAGTGCTTCATAAGCGCGCAGTTCGACCTCAGACTTCGTAAGACCCAGATTGCGCGGTCCGAAACAGACATCCGAGAACACATCCTCCTCAAAGAGCTGGTGCTCCGGATACTGGAAGACAAGCCCGACACGGCTTCTGAATGCCCTTAAGTCAAAATCACTGTCGGTGATGTCTTCTCCGTTGAAGCAGATCTGACCCTCCTGCGTTTTGATCAGGCCGTTCAGATGCTGGACAAGCGTCGATTTGCCGCTGCCCGTCTGTCCGATCAGGCCGATGAACTCACCGTCCTGCACGACGAAGCTGACATCGTCGACCGCCTTGCTCTGCATGGCCGTATTCCTGTTGTAGTAATAACTCACATGATTTACAATAAGCGACATAGCGCCTCCGTAAACTCCTCTGCGGATAAAATACCGTCCGGCAGCGGTACACCGGCCTTTTTAAGCTCATATGCGAGCTTCGTGGCCTGCGGCACGCTCAAACGGATCTTTGCAAGTTCCTCCACGTGTGAGAACACTTCACGCGGCGTCCCTTCCATCACGATGTTTCCGCGATCCATCACATAAACCTTATTGGCATAGATCACTTCTTCCATATAGTGCGTGATCAGGATCACGGTAATGTTCTCAACGTCATTTAAAGCCCTGACCGCACGGATCACTTCCCTGCGGCCCACAGGATCCAGCATGGCCGTCGGCTCATCGAGCACGATACACTTCGGATGCATGGCAACCACACCGGCAATGGCCACACGCTGTTTCTGCCCGCCGGAAAGCTTGCTTGGCGCATTCTTTCTGTAAGAATACATGCCGACGATCTTCAGGCTCTCCTTGACGCGCTCCCAGATCTCCTTCGTCTCAACGCCCATATTCTCCGGCCCGAATCCGACATCCTCCTCAACGACCGTACCGATGATCTGGTTGTCCGGATTCTGGAAGACCATTCCCGTAGTCTGGCGGATATCCCACATATTGCCGGCATCCTGCGTATCCTTCCCGTCTACCCAGATCGTTCCTTCGGACGGATAGAGGATGGCATTCATATGCTTGGCAAGCGTCGATTTGCCGCTGCCGTTATGTCCCAGGATTGCGACAAAATCACCCTGTTTGATGTTGAGGTTGATATCGTCCAAAGCTTTTACGATCCCCTCAACGGCACCTTCCTTATCGCGCCTGAAGTATTCATATCCGAGATTTTTTGCTTTGATAATGGCCATGTCGATTTGTTTCCTGTTAGAAAAAAAGCCCGGGAAAACCCGGGCTTGTGCATGTTGATCTTAAACCAGTTCGATGACCACTTCCATCGCCGCGTCACCCTTACGGGGACCGATCTTGATGATCCTGGTATAGCCGCCCTTGCGGTCCGCATACTTCGGTGCGATCTCATCAAACATCTTCGCAGCCATGTCCACTTTCTTGGTCTTAGCTTTTCTGCCTGCAGCTTCTGCGGGAACTTCTACGATCGGGTAGAATACTTTCAGCATCTGTCTGCGTGCATGCAGTCTGGACGGCTGGTCTTTCTTGATCTCTTTTTCAACGGTGTCGAACTTGGTGACTTTCTTGCCGTCAACCTCTTCCTTCACACGCTTTCCGTCCTTGTCCTTCATGGGAACCTTCGCCTGAACGGTTACGGTCTCATAGTTGTCTTTTTCCTTTACAGCCAGTGCGATCAGGCTCTCGGCGATCTTACGGATCTCTTTTGCCTTTGCTTCCGTTGTAACGATCCTGCCATGATAGAGCAGATTGGTTACCTGGTTGCGCAGCAGAGCCTTTCTCTGACTGCTTGTTCTTCCTAATTTCCTGTACTTAGCCATTTTATTTTCCTTTCTGCGCTCTCAGCGCCCGGGCTGCGCCATTCGGACTTACCCGCCCGTATTATATGCCCCGCCGTGCCATTTGGTCTTACCGGCGCTGCAATGATTAACCCTCGTCTCCTACGTTCAGCTGCAGGCCGAGTTCTTTGAGCTTTCCGAGCACTTCTTCCAGAGACTTGCGTCCCAGGTTGCGAACCTTCATCATGTCCTCGCTCGTCTTGTTGCAAAGCTCTTCAACCGTGTTGATGCCTGCTCTCTTTAAGCAGTTGTAGGAACGAACGGACAGTTCGAGTTCGTCGATGTTCATCTCCAGAACCGTCTTCTTGTCATCCGCTGCCTTCTCGATCATAACCTCGGCCGTCTTAGCGTTCTCGGAAAGATCGATGAACAGGGACAGATGTTCGCTTAATACCTTCGCCGCAAGGCTGACAGCCTCATCCGGCGCAAGGGTTCCGTTTGTGAATACATCCAGTGTCAGTTTGTCAAAGTCTGTGATCTGGCCGACACGTGTATTCTCAACGGTCATATTGACACGCTCAACCGGTGTATAGATCGAATCCACAGCGATCACACCGATCGGAAGCTCGTCTGTTTTGTTCTTATCCGCGCCCACATAGCCACGGCCCTTGGTGATCGTAAGCTCCATGTAGAGTTTGCAATCACCTCCGCCGTTCAGCGTAGCGATCGGAAGATCGGGATTCAGGATCTCGATATCCTGGTCAACCTGAATATCGGAAGCCCTTACAACGCCCTCTCCCTCGAACTCAATAAAAGCAGTCTTGGGTTCTGCGGAAGTGGAGTTGTTCTTGATCGCAAGATTCTTGATGTTCATGACGATCTCGGTCACATCTTCCTTCACGCCCGGGATGGAGCTGAACTCATGCAGAACGCCGTCGATCTTGATCTGGCTGACTGCAACGCCCGGCAGGGATGAAAGCATGATCCTGCGCAGAGAATTGCCAAGCGTCGTACCATAACCTCTCTCAAGGGGTTCTACAACGAATTTGCCGTACTTCTTATCATCTGAAATCTCAACGATCTCAATCTTCGGTTTTTCAAAATCAAACATGCAAGATCCTCCTTATTCTGTCGTATAGGAAAACCATACGACGTGTGCGAATTTTTCCGGCTTACTTCGAGTACAACTCGACGATCATCATCTCGTCAACCGGCACATCGATCTCTTCACGTGTAGGAAGCGATTTTACCGTTCCCTTTAAGTTTTCCTGGTCAACGTCCAGCCATGCAGGGATCAGTCTTCCGCCTGTTGTCTCGAGGATTTCCTTGTATCTCGCGGATCCTTTGCATTTTTCTCTGATTTCGATCACATCACCGGCCTTAACCTGGTAAGAAGGTATATTAACGGTCTTGCCGTTTACGGATACCTGCTTGTGGTCCACGATCTGTCTGGCCTCTCTGCGTGTTCTTGCGAATGTCATTCTGAAAATAACATTGTCAAGGCGGGTTTCCAGCATGATCATCAGGTTCTCACCGGTCATGCCTTTCAT
>JAGCXZ010000252.1 GCA_017961065.1 Lachnospiraceae bacterium | reverse complement strand
CCGAGGATCGTAACGCATTTTCTGGCCCTGGTGACGCCGGTGTAGAGAAGGTTCCTGCAGAACAGCATCCGCGGGCCTCCCAGAAGCGGCATGATCACGGCCGGATACTCACTTCCCTGGGATTTATGGATCGTAACGGCATAAGCCAGTTCCAGTTCCTCCAGCTGCGCATAGGTATAGAGCACCTCTTTATGGTCCTCGTACTCCACGCACACGGTATCCATGTAGGTATTGATCTCCTTGATGATCCCCAGATCACCGTTGAAGACCCCGGTCCCCTTGTCGGCCGTGATGCCGTAGCGGTCCGTGATCTCCCACTCGAGCTGGTAGTTGTTCTTGATCTGCATGACCTTGTCGCCTTCCCGGAAGATCGTATCCCGGTATTCCTTCTCGGCCTTTGCGGGATCCGGCGGATTTAAGTATTTCTGCAGGATCGGATTGAGCGACTCAACGCCCAGAGCGCCTTTTCGCATCGGCGTAAGCACCTGGATGTCAAAAGGCGTCGCGTCCACATAGTCGGGCAGTTTCTCCCGGATCAGCGTGATCATGTTCTTTAAGATATGATTGACATCGTTCCTTGGCAGGAAGAAGAAATCCTTGCTTTTATTGTCGAGCGGGATCTGCTTTCCCTCATTGATCCTGTGCGCGTTGAGGATGATATCGCTCTGTTCCGCCTGGCGGAAGATCTTCTTGAGTTCCACAACGCAGAAGCAGGAGGACGCGATCAGATCCTTTAAAACGGCGCCCGGTCCGACGCTCGGAAGCTGGTTCGTATCGCCGACCATGATCAGTCTCGTACCCGGGATCAGCGCTTTCAACAGGGCATAGAACAGCGGAAGATCCACCATCGACATCTCATCCACGATCACAACGTCCGCTTCAAGTGGGTTGCTTTCGTTTTTGTCAAACGTAAACGACCGTACGCCGTCCGTTCCGGATGGCTGCAGCCCTAAGATCCGCTGGATGGTCGCGGCATCGTAACCCGTCGCTTCGGTCATGCGCTTGGCCGCTCTTCCGGTCGGAGCCGCAAGGTAAAAATCAAGGCCCTCGGATTCAAAGTAGCGGATCATCATGTTGATCGTAGTTGTCTTACCGGTCCCCGGTCCGCCCGTCATGATCACAACCCCGTGCCGGATGGCGTTGATCACTGCATCGATCTGGAGTTCGTCAGGCTGAAGACCCAGGTCCTTATTGTAGGCTTCGATCTTTTTTCTGATCCGGTCTTTGGGTTCGTTATCAAAGATATCCAGCTGTTTCAGCATCCCGGCGCAGGCACATTCCATCAGATAAAAGCTCTTCAGGTACACCCTTTTCTCGCCGTTATTTTCCCGGATGGTCAGTTTACTCTCCATCGTCAGGTTCATGAGCTGGGTCTCTATGCTTTCCGCGGGAACTTCAAGCAGTTCCGCGGCCTTCTGCAGAAGCATCCAACAGGGCAGGAAGCAGTGGCCGTCCGCGACCGCGGTCTGCAGAACATAAAGCAGTCCGCTTCGGATCCTGTAGTCCGAGTCCATGCGGATCCCCGCGCGGGACGCGATCTCATCGGCGATCTTAAAGCCGACGCCGCTGATCTCCTCAGCAAGCAGGTAGGGATTCTCGCGGATCACGGAGTATACCTCGTTGCCGAAGCGCTCATGGATCTTCATGGCCAGCGAATCGGAAATACCGTACTGCTGCAGGAAGATCATCACCTTGCGCATATCCTGTTTCTGCGCAAACTGCACGGCGATCTCGCGCGCCTTCCGGCTGCTGATCCCTTTGACCTCGGCAAGCCGCTCCGGGTCCTCTTCGATGATCCGGAAAGTCTCTTCCCCGAAGCGCGCCACCATACGGGCCGCGAGCGCCTCGCCCACACCCTTGACCGCGCCGCTTCCGAGATAACGGATCATGGACACCTTGTCCTCAGGTGCCGTGACCTCATAACTTTTTACCTGAAACTGCTGACCGTATACGGGATGTTCGATAAAATCGCCCGTCAGGACGACGTTTTCGCCCTCATCCGCATAACGAAAGAAACCGACGCAGGTATGATCGCCTGCGTCAGCCACCAGATGCAACACCGTATAACCGTTTTCATCATTCCGGTAGATGATGTGCTCGATAAAGCCGTGAAGTGTTTCCATGAAACCAGTTAAATCTCGTAATTTCTTTTCATCTGCTCAAACAGCATCTGAGCGAGTCCGTTCTCCTGCTGGTCGGAAGCAAGTTTCGCATACTCCGAGTTCAGGGACTCCTTGTAAAAATCCAGAAGTGTTTTGGTTGCGCCGTCAGTGGCTTCCTCCTGGGGAACCATGGCGTTCTGCGCGTTTTTGAAGATCTGTTCGATAAAATATGCTTCGAACTGTTTGCAGGCCTCCATGAGTTCCTCGTCGGAGGCATTCTTCAGCGAATCCTGAGACATGCGCGAGATCTTGTTCGCGGACTCCGAATTCGATTTCTGCATATAATCCGTATACAATGCATTCAAAGACTGGATATCCATTCAGACATTACCTCCTGAGTTCGTTGGCTTCCTGCATCATCGTATCCGCCGCCTGGATAGCTTTGGAGTTCATCTCGTACGCACGCTGCGCGATGATCAGATTGACCATTTCATCCGCAACCTGTACGTTGGATCCTTCCAGATAACCCTGGCGGATCTCACTCTTCTTTAAGTTCGCGTTCGTTTCCTCATTCAGCGCAGCGCCCGAAGCCGCCGTCACTTCGTAAAGGGTATCGCCTTTTTTGTTGAGGCCCGAAGGATTCTGGAACTGGAACAGACCGATCTTCATGCCCGCGATCGGCTGCAGGTTGTTGTTGGCGTCCGGATAGTACAGCTGTCCGGTCGTATCTACCTGAACCAGGTTGGACATGTAGGTGCCCGGGATCTGGATGGCCGTACCTGCCGTATTCAGTACCGGGAAACCGTCTGTTGTCGCAAGCGTCATCGTATTGTCCGCATTCAGCGAGAATACGAAGTTACCGTTTCTGGTGTAATAAGCCTTGCCGTCCTCGCCGCGGACCGCAAAGAAGCCCTCGCCGTTGATCGCAAAAGCCGTATCGGATTCGGAATCCAGCAGCGCACCCTGATTGAACTGGGAAACAATGGCTGCGTTCCTGACACCCAGACCGACCTGCGCGCCGACCGGCTTCTGTTCGCCGTTTGCGCTCGTTGTTTTGGACTGGATGGTCTGATACAGAAGTGATTTGAATTCATTGACTTCTGTCTTGTATGCGACCGTATTGACATTCGCCAGGTTGTTGGCGATCGTATCCACATTCGTCTGCTGCCCGATCATGCCGGAAGCTGCTGTCCATAATGCTCTTACCATACCGTTACCCTTTCTTTATACGCTGCTTAAACCTTTCCTACATCATTGACTGCTTTGCCGAGTGTTTCGTCGTAAGCCTGTATGATCTTCTGGTTGGACTCGTATGCCCTGGTAAAGGAGATCAGGTCGACCATCTCACGTACCACCTGTACATTGGATGCTTCCAGATAACCCGAATAGACCTGCGCGGTCGCCGGGATCTGTGTCGCTCCTTCGACCGGCTGGAAATAGTTCTCGCCGTACCGTTCCAGATAATCGTAGTTTTCGAAATCAGTGAGCTGGATCTGTGCCTGGGCGATGCCGTTCTGGTAGATCACACCCGCCCTGTCCACACGGAATTCCTGTGTGGGATCCAGAATGATGTGCGTATTGTTGGTGCTGAGCAGATAGTCACCGTTCTTATTGACGAGCGCGCCGTCCACATTCAGCGTGAAGGCGCCGTCACGTGTGTATTTGGTGATGCAGTTTCCTTCCTTGTCCATGAAGTCCACCGCAAAGAAGCCGCTTCCGGAAAGAGCCATGTCAAAATCATTGCCCGTCTCATGGAACGGTCCCTGTGAATAATCGACATAGTTCTCACCGATCTTGACACCCATGTTCATCTTGCCGAGCCTTCTTGCAATGCCCGGTTCGGAAGTGTCCTTGATCTTAAAGGCCATGACATCCTTGAATGCCTGTGCCGTTGTCCCCTCTTTCTTATATCCGGTGGTCGCCGAATTCGCCAGGTTGTTGGATAATGTATCCACCCTGTTCTGTTCATTGATCATGCCCGTATAGGCCGTGTACAAACCTTTCAGCATATGCTCACCTTACCCCTTATCATCCGTATTCTGTTCCGTTATTCCATTCCGCCTGCGCCGGCCTCCGTGTATCCCGCAAGGAATTCCACGAATTTACCGGTACCGATCGCAACTGCCGTCATGGGATCTTCCGCGGTCATCGTATTGATACCCGTCTTGTACGCGATCAGATCCTCAAGTCCCCTCAACAGGCTGCCGCCGCCGGTCAACACGATTCCCCTGTCGGCAATGTCCGCCGCAAGTTCGGGTGGTGTCCGCTCCAGTACGGAATGGATCGCTTCCACGACCTGTGAAGTCGTCTCACGCAATGCCTCTTCCGTCTCTTCACTGGAAACCTTAACGGTTCGCGGAAGTCCTGTTACCAGGTTACGTCCTCTGACGTCCAGATAATCTATTTCCGGTCTCTTGAACGCGGTTCCGATCTTGATCTTCAGATCTTCCGCCGTTCTTTCACCGATCAGCAGGTTGTGCTTTTTACGCATGTATCTGACGATTGCTTCGTCAAAATCATCCCCCGCGATCTTAATGGACGTGCTGACAACCGTTCCGCCCAGGGAGATCACGGCGATGTCCGATGTTCCGCCGCCGATGTCGACGATCATGTTGCCGCAGGGTTTGCTGATGTCGATACCTGCGCCGATCGCAGCAGCGATCGGTTCCTCGATGATGGCAACTTCTCTGGCGCCTGCCGCATATGTTGCATCCTCAACGGCCTTCTTCTCAACTTCGGTAACGCCGCTCGGTACGCAGACACTGATGCGCGGCTTACGAAAACTCTTTTTGCCGATCGCCTTCTGAATGAAGTATTTTAACATTTTCTCGGTGACCGTATAGTCAGAAACAACACCCTGCCGGAGCGGTCTTACCGCCACGATATTGCCGGGTGTACGTCCAAGCATCAGTCTTGCTTCTTCGCCGATCGCCTTGATCCTGTTTGTGTCTCTGTCAAAAGCTACTACACTGGGTTCTTTGAGAACAACTCCCTTGCCCCGGATAAAAACAAGCACACTGGCTGTTCCGAGGTCGATTCCTATATCGGTATAAACCATAATGATCTACTTCCCCTTTCAATGGTTTCTTACACATAATTATACAAAATATATTATACTGCATAACCTGTACCATTTCAAAGGGTTTATTCTCAAAGAGCAAAAAAAGCGCAGGGAAGACTTTCCTG
>JAGCXZ010000251.1 GCA_017961065.1 Lachnospiraceae bacterium | reverse complement strand
TTCTACGCTCCGGAGATGGACGTTGAGTCCGCATTCTGTTCGGATATGATGAGCAATGTGCTTGCTTATGCGAACGACAAGTCTATTCTGATCACCGGACTCTACAATGCGCAGGTACTGCGCACAGCCGACATGATGGGTATGGCCTGCGTCGTATTCATCGGGCGCAGGGATCCCGATCCCGAGATCATCAGGCTGGCCGACGAGCTGGAGATCTGCGTCATGCTGACACGGTCCTCCATGTTCACCACCTGCGGGATCCTATTCTATAACGGTTTGAACGGAGGTGTGCCCAGTGAGCTTCAGCAACGATAGTCTGCATTTTCAGTATGTTGTCTCCAAGGACGACTTCACGCATGCCGGTTCCGCCAGTTCCGATGTCAAGAACAAACTGAAGAAGATGAACGTGGATGCGGCGGCTGTCCGCAAAGTATCCATTGCCATGTATGAGGGTGAGATCAACATGATCATCCACGCATACGGCGGAACGATTGATGTTGATATTTACGAGGATCGCATCGTGATGTGCTTGAAGGATACAGGCCCCGGTATCGCCAACATCGAGGAAGCCATGCAGGAAGGGTTCTCAACCGCGCCTGCGGATGTGATCAACCTCGGATTCGGCGCCGGCATGGGACTGCCCAACATGCGCAGCAACTCCGACGAGTTCAATATCGAATCCGAAGTCGGTGTCGGAACGACCGTAACCATGACGATCTATTTTAATCCTGCATAAACCTGTTACCCGGATCAATCAGGGAGATTCCGTATATGGCCGAAAAGCAACAATTTTTCCATTCCGTGTACCTCGACAAAGACAAATGCAAGGGATGCATCACCTGTATCAAGACCTGTCCCACACAGGCGATCCGCGTCAGGAACGGGAAAGCACATATCATCAAGGAATTCTGTATCGACTGCGGCGAATGCATCAGGCATTGTCCGCATTATGCCAAGCAGGCAAGCTTCGATCATATGGAAGCGCTGGATCAGTACAAATACAAAGTCGCGCTTCCGCCGCCGTCTCTGTACGGTCAGTTCAACCATCTGGATGACATCAACATCATCCTGACCGCTCTGACCATGATCGGCTTCGATGATGTCTTCGAAGTCGGTGCCGCGGCAGAGCTCGTATCGGACGCGACCCGGAAATACATCGCGGAGCATGAAGAACCCCGCATTCTGATCAGTACGGCCTGTCCGACCGTGACACGCCTGATCCGGATCCGGTTCCCGGAACTTCTGGATAACCTGCTGCCGCTGAAACCGCCGGTGGAAGTTGCAGCCGAACTGGCCAGAAAAAGAGCAGTCGAAAAGACAGGATATCGTCCGGAAGAGATCGGCATCGCCTTTATTTCCCCGTGCCCTTCCAAAGTCACGGCAGTTCAGGATCCGCTCGGCATCCCGAGCAGCGCGGTTGATGTGGTGCTGGCGACCAAGGAGATCTATCCCCTGATGCTTTCCGCCATGAAGCAGGCGCGGAACAATCCGCTTGAGTACTGCCTCTCCGGAAAGATCGGCGTAGGCTGGGGATTGACCGGCGGAGAAGCCGCCGGCATTCTGCTGGACAATTATATCGCGGCGGATGGCATCGAAAACGTCGTCCGTGTTCTGGAAGATCTCGAAGACGAGAAATTCCAGATGGATATCCGGTTTGTGGAACTGAACGCCTGCCCCGGCGGCTGCGTAGGCGGCGTGCTGAATGTGGAAAATCCGTTCGCTGCAAGTTCCAAACTCAAACATCTGAAAAAATACCTGCCTGTAGCGCTGTCTCACCCCGAAGACTTCCCGCACAAAACAGGGATGGACCTGACCGAGGAGATCGCGTACGAGCCGGTTTACATGCTGGGTAAGAGCATGCTCGAGAGCATCAACAACATGGTGAAGCTGGAGAAGCTGATGCGCGTGCTTCCCGGCCTCGACTGCGGCGGCTGCGGCGCGCCGACCTGTAAGGCTTTAGCGGAAGACCATATCCGCGGCAAAGGAGATGTCCACAGCTGTACGGAACTGCTCAGAAGATACTACCTGTACGGTGAGGACGCATTTGAAGCATTGGAGGAAGAAAACGCATTATGACCGTTTCGGAACTGATCGACAAAAACATCTTTACACTTCTGAATGACGGAGGAAATCATGACACGGCCCTGAAAGGCTGCTACTGCTGCGACCTCTTGAGCATCGCGATGGGACACGCTCCCGAAGGATGCATCTGGGTTACCGTCATGAACAACGTCAATACACTGGCTGTTGCTTCCCTGGCCGAATGCGGCTGCGTTGTCCTGGCCTGCGATGTGGTTGCGGACGATGCGTTTCTTGCCAAGGCAAAGGAGCAGAACATCACGGTTTTCAAAACCGATCTGCCTGTGTTTGACGCCGCGCTGAAAGCACACGAATGCCTATGATCCCGATTTCTTATGACATGCACCTTCACTCATGTCTCTCTCCCTGCGGAGACGATGACATGACGCCCAGCAACATCGTCGGAATGGCATCTGTTCTGGGACTCGATGCGATCGCCCTGACAGACCACAATACGACCAAAAACTGTCCTGCCTTCCTGAAGATGGCGGAGCAGTTCGGCCTGATCGCCATTCCCGGCATGGAGCTCACCACGGCGGAGGAAGTGCATGTCCTTTGTTATTTCGGCAATCTGGAGGATGCGCTCTCCTTTGACCGCTATGTGGAAGACAAAATCCTCCCCATTCCGAACAATCCGCAGTTTTTCGGCAATCAGATCCTGATCGATGAAGAGGATGAACCGTGCGGTACATTTGATACACTCTTAATCTCCGCAACCTCCATCTCCTTTGATCAGGTTTTTGATCTGGTAAAGGAGTATCACGGCATCATGGTGCCGGCCCACGTAGACAAGAGCTCCACCAGCCTTCTGTCCAATCTGGGTATGATCCCCGAGAATGCGAAGTTCCGCATCGCCGAACTGCGTCATCCGGAAAGGCTTGCGGAATTACAGAAACAGCATCCCTATCTGGAAAAATGCCATATCCTCTCAAGCAGCGACGCCCACAGACTGGACGCGATGCATGAACCGGTCAATTTTATCCATGTGGAAGAAAAAACAGCCGCCGGGCTGTTTGATGCTTTGGTGAAATATGAACGAGAATAGTTTTCTGGTAAATGATCCCGACAACAAAAAGACCTATTACGGAGGAGACCAGGCATGGTTTGCAAGAAACACGCAGGCGCGAAGCGGCTGTGGGCATATTGCCGCGCTGAATTCCTTCCTGACGCTCACGCATCGTTTCCAGATCGACAAATCCACATACATCGGTTACATGAACGAGATGTACCGCACCATGGGCGCTTTTGAAGTTCCCATTCTGCGAAGGATCTATGATATGAACAAAGACGTCCGCATCTGCCGGCTGATCCCGCCCAACTTCGGGCAGAGTTCCTTAGGGTTCATTCTCGGCATGCTACGGTTTTCGAAAAGACGCGGGCTGGCACTCCGTTCGCGTTTCAGGATGACGTTCTTCTGCTCCTACCGGAGCGGACTCCGCTTCATCAAAAAGGGGCTTCAGGAAAACGGTGCCGTCACGCTTCTGACGGCCCGCAACCATCACCCCCTTACATTATATTCCGATCGTACATCCTTATCTTCTGCGCCGCAGAAAGCCGGCAAGGAAATGCGCAACCACTTCGTTACGATCACCGGCATCGATGAGACTTCTTCCAAGGTGCGTCTTACGATCTCCACCTGGGGAAGGATCGCCACGATCGATTACGATGATCTGGTAAAATCCTGGCACACGCTCGGCGCGCTCCAGTCTGCCATGTATTATTTCATTCCGAAATCAGCCATCCTGCGCTGATGCTTTCTGCGCCCGTTTCTTCCGCTTCCTCTCAGCGGCAACCTCGATCAGTTCCTTCGATTCGGCAAAAGCATCCGGAAGCCTTTCGTCCATCCATTCCTTGCCCTGCTTTTCCTGCTGTTTGATCTGATCCCAGTTGACAAGGACTTCGGCGGAATCCTGCACTTCGACATCTCCGAAAACGTGCGGATGCCGGCGGACCATTTTGTCGGCAATGCATTTGCAGACATCTTCCATGTCAAACAGGCCTTCCTCTTCTGCGATCTGCGCATGCATCAGAACCTGCAGCAGAAGGTCTCCCAGTTCCTCTTTCAGGTTGTCTGGATTTCCCGTCTCCTCCAGGATATTAATACCGCAGATCACTTCCGCCGCCTCTTCGATGCAGGCAGGCTTTAAACTCATGTGCGTCTGTTCCCTGTCCCATGGACACCCGTTTTCCGCGCGCAGCGTCCGGACGATGTCCTTGATCCTCTCATATTCCGTCGTCTTCATGTTTCCCATTATCTTTCACCTGTCTGTCGATCATATAAGAAAAAGACAGCGCATAAGCGCCGTCTTATCCCTTTTAAATCAATGAATATCCGAAACCGTTACAGATCGCATCGATCGGCGTGTTCGATTTGCAGAGCGGGCAGCTGTCGAAGCTGTAACTTGCATAATCCGGAAGGTCTCTTGTGGAGTAGAGCGACCGGATCGGAATGTTGTTAACCTGTGTTGCCACAGAGAAAATAGCGGAGATACCAACGATGCTTCCGTTGTAGTATCCGACGGAACGGATCGCGCTCTGCAGCGTTGCGCCGGTTGTTGCCGTATCGATCAATATCAGTACTCTCTTGCCCCTGATCATATGCTGATTGTTGTCACGGAACATCATCTGACCGCTGGCATTGTATTCCGGACTGGTCACATACATGGTCTTGTGGGAATTCGCGGAAATGATACCGGCCTTGGTCAGTTTGTTTGCCAGATAAGCTCCCACTACTTCCATGCTGTTCAGGCACAGGATCGTGTCGATCACATCGGAACTCAAATACATCTCTGCCAGTTCCTCGCCCGTGGCCCTTGCTTCTCTCTGTCTGGACTTCATATCCGTCAGATCCATGTAGTAATTTACATGTGAATTCGGCGTAATGAAATGTCCCGGGATATAACGGAGCACCACATCCTTATTCTTGGAATAGTCAATCTTCTTATAGTCCTGCATGGTTTACCCTCCCCGAAATGAATTTGTTGATACTATAATTTTACCTTTTTAGGAGACACCTGACAACCCTGATATTGCCTTTCGCTTCTTTCTGCGCACACGGTTGATATGGCGCTCAAAATCACCCGTTTTCAGGAGCTGCGCCAGCACGAACTGCTCAAAGAGCGGCACGGTGCAGGAGTAAAAACCCAGCCGTTCCTCAAACGACTCCATCATCTTCTCCGGGAGGATCAGATAGCCGATCCTCATGGACGGCGCAATCGTCTTGGAAAACGTGTTCAGATAGAGGACGCAGACCGATTTCGCCATGGAAAACAGCGTATCCTCCGCCTTCCTTAAGACTGTCATCTCGGAATCATAGTTGTCCTCGATCAGGATTGCGTCCCGCTTTGCCGCCCACTGCAGATACTCGTTCTTCTTCGTGATCCCCACGGAGATGCCGCTCGGGAAACTGTTAAAGGGCGTGACATGCAGCACGGTCGCCTCCGTTCTTAGCAGTTCCGAAGAAGAGATCCCTTCTGATGCAAGTGTCAGCGGATCGCAGGTGATGCCCATTGTTTCATATACTTTTACGATCTTGTCGTAACAGGGTTTTTCAACCGCAAAGATCCTCTCCCGTCCGATCAGCTGCGCGATCAGTCCGTACAGATACTCCGCACCGGACCCGATGATCACCTGTTCCGGCTTCACAACGATCCCGCGGCTCCTTGCAAGGTATCTGCAGATCTCATTGCGCAGCTCCGGGCAGCCGCGGTTGGGTGATTTTACCAGGATCCTGTCTCCGTAATCCAGCAATACCCTGCGCATGGTCTTGGCCAGGACCGTATAAGGAAATTCCCCGATCCTGTGTGACTCTCTGGCAACGGACGGAAGCGTCTCCACGGTCTTGGCACCGGTTGCAAAATCATCCTCGCGGAAGATCACGAAATAGCCGCTTCTCTCCCTTGATTCCACATAGCCCTCCTCGCACAGGAGCGAAAGCGCATGCTCCACCGTGATCACGCTCACACCCACCTCTGCCGTGATCGTTCTTTTGGACGGAAGCTTGCTCCCGGTCGGATAAATGCCGGCTGCGATATCCCGGACAAGCTGCCTGTAAAGCTGAATATACGCAGGATCCTGCGATTTTGAATCAATCGTGTAATTCATCTGGTCATATAAAAAACTTTCATTCTGATCATTTTGATATATCCAAAAAGAGTATATTCTCATTTTCAGAAAAAGTAAAGGGAGGGCATTTACCCATGACCGCAAAAGAAAGACGTGCAAATCCGGCAGTATTGACACACAACGCTACCGTCAGGCTCACCACAGCCGCGATCCTGATGGCCATGAACATCGCGCTCTGTTCCTTCGGGATACCCGTTCCGGGCGGACATCTGTACCTGTGCGATGCCGTGATCTGCCTTGCAGCCATTCTGCTGAATCCGTTTGAAGCATTTGTGGTCGGCGGGATCGGCGCATTCCTGGGCGATCTGATCTTCTACCCGCTGCCGATGTTTGTATCCCTTGTCACACACGGACTGCAGGCTGTTGCGATCTCGCTGATCGCACACCATGTATGGAAGAGCCGTCCGCGTCTGGCATCCGGAATCGGTGTTTCTGTCGGCGCCGTGATCATGGTCGTCGGATATACGCTCGGAAAGACCTTCGTTTACAGCACCTGGGAGACCGCCGTGGCAAAACTGCCGTATGAGATCGCACAGGGCGTTCTCGGCGCGGTACTCGGCATGGTCCTCTGCTGGAGTTTCGGACTCCGCAAGGTCTTCCAAAGGATCAGCGGAGAACAGGACAATAATTAGGGAAAGGTCGTGTGAATATGTTTGAAGATATCAGGAGTCAGGCGCAGGAAGCTGCAAAGGAGCTGCTTGACAGATCGGGGATCGGAAAAGGACAGATCCTGGTGATTGGCTGTTCCTCCTCGGAGGTCTGCGGCGATAAGATCGGCAGCAACTCCAATCCGGAAGTAGCAAAGGCTGTTTTTGACGGCATATATGAAGAAACAAACAAGCGCGGCATTTACCTTGCCGCGCAGTGCTGCGAGCACTTAAACCGTGCCATCATCGTGGAGCGGGAAGCAGTCAAGGACTATGACATCGTCAATGTCGTTCCCCAGCCCAAAGCCGGCGGATCCTTTGCCACTGCCGCCTATCAGGCGTTTTCCGATCCCGTTGCCGTTGAAGAGATCCGCGCCGATGCCGGGATCGATATCGGCGACACACTGATTGGCATGCATCTGAAAAAAGTGGCAGTGCCCGTCAGACTGGAGCATCACTCCATCGGACAGGCACATGTCGTTGCGGCACGCGTACGCCCCAAATTCATCGGCGGCGAACGTGCCCATTATGATGACCGGTTAAAATAGCCGGCCGTGATTTTCACTAATCCAGAATACTGTAGAACGAATCGATATTCTCTTCCGGCAAAGGCACGGGATCCCATCCGTAATCCTGGAATGCCTTGATGGAAAGATCCTTGTCATACACATAATTTGCGATGATCTGCGCCCTGATGGCATCGCGGTCTTCCTCGTTGGCACTTGATTCCAGAAAATCTTCATAGTATTTGCCGAAGATCTCTTTGGCTGTCGGCTCGAAATCCGCCCCATCGCCTACCAGTTCCATACCGGTGATGTCATATCCCGCATCCGTACTCTTCAGATGGATGAGACCCGGATAAGACCCGCCGGAAACCGTTTCCAGAATGTCTCCGTTCAGATTGTAATTGTAGATCTGAAAATCGCCCCAAACCTTTATATCATCCTTGTCGCTTTCATCCTCTGCGATGATGATCGGGCAGGGGATCGTCACATCGGCCTTCTCGTACTGACCGCCGAATTCATCGATCAGATACTGATACAGCAGGAAGTAAAATAACTCAGGCCCCGGATACTCATAGGGCGGAAGCACGCTTTCTGCGGTCTTCTCTGCTTCTTCTTCGCTCCCGGATTCCTCCGTTACATCCGCCGCCTCTTCTTCCGGCTGCGGCTCTTCCTTCTCTTCTTCCACGGTGATCGGCGACTCCTGCGCTTCTTCCTGAACCGCTTCCTGTTCAGCTTCCGCAGGCGCCTGCTCTGCCGGCTGTTCCGCCTTCTGTCCCGCGCAGGCACAAAGCGAAAACGCCATCACGCCTGCTAAGATCAATGATAAGATTCTTTTGCTCATAACTCTCCCTCTCTTAAAATATAAATCATTAGGTATTATACTCCTCTTACCTTAGAAAGCAAAGCCTCCTGAAGGGTTTGCGAAAAGTTGATCTTTTTTTCCTGCGCTGCTTCATTCAGCCAGGCCGGAATGGTAAGCGTTTTTCTGACCGACTTCTCGAAGTGGTTTTTGGCATATTCAGCCACATCTACAGATACCATGTTGATAAACGCGTTTTTGGCATCCGTGTCAAGCTCTGCCGCAACTTCCTTCAGTGAAATATCATTCATGGACGATGCCTTCGGAACTTTCTCGCCATCCATTTCCATTGAATACAGATACCCGGCCAGGCAATCCACCGCCCGGCTCATTGCATCGCTTTCGTTATCACCGCACGTGGCCAGCCAGTTAAGATCCGGAAACACAACAGAGTAACCCTTTTTCTCTTTAAAAAAACATGCCGGATAAATCGATAACATGCCTGTTCCTCCTCTCCATGTACTTATGCTTATATAAGTCCTGCCTGTTTTCTGATGGATTTTTCTACGATCTTACTCAGTTCTTTGCTATGAAAGGGGACTGTTACTTTCCCCGGTTTCGTCGGATGAACATAATGCCTGTGAGAGCCCTCCTGACTCTTAAAAACCCAACCGTCATCAAGTATCTCCCGCTCCATTTCTCTTGGTTTCTTTGGCATTATTATCTCCTCGATATTATTATACTCTGCTATGCGCATTCTGTAAATACGCATTGAATTTAGACGCATCGCGATAATGCAGCATCTTTTTCTTTGCGCAATTCTCTATTATGATTTCCATTATCTGCACTAACTCTGTATAATGACGACAAAAGGATTCCAACCCAACTAGCAATCGGCATTGAAAGAGGGTGAACGAACGCTGTCGCAGCTGTTGAGTCAACCAACAAATAGCCAAAAGCTCCCAGCGCAGAACAATAATAGAACTTGCTGATCTCCTTAAGACTTGTCAGCCTAACAAAAAATCTATATACACCAAGCACATAAAAGATCAGTCCTATAAATCCCGACTGCGCAAGTATCATAGGCCAGAATGAATCGCAAATAAAGCTCCTAAACTCTTCGCTCATCCCGTAGATCCTATTTAGCCCGTATTGATAATACAATGGAGAATAATGTATGGCTGAATAATATGAGCCATATGTCCCGAATCCGGACCCAATCGGAAAATGATCTTTGGCAACCACAAAGCTCTTCAATAACAACTGCGATCGCGCTGATGTATCTCCTAGGGATATAAAATAGAACTCTATCTGTGCCCATCCAATAAATATAATAAGCGGCGCAAACGGGATCAAACTCATTGCGGAAAACCCTTCTTTTTTCACCACGACAAAAAAATAGATTATTGCAAAGATCATGGCATTCGCCAAGGCCTTACTTCGCAGTGAGGTACACATGGTAATTGAAATAATAATAATATAGAAAAGAGGGTGCTTGAATTTTGGGAGAATTCCAAGAATAAGAATAATCAAAAATGAACAATGGCTAATCAATACCGATGGATGACTATAGAACAGACTGTTGGCTCCGATCCCATATCTATGATCGTAAAACGAAAACATACCAAACGAGTAGTTGAGAATTGACAAGAAGAAAAACAGCCATGCTACCAGTTTAATATGCAGACTGATTCTGTAAGAATATTTATTTAGATCATAATTCTTGAAAACCTGCATCCCAAAATATAGGCATAGCCAAAATTTAATGCAAATAAGAATATCGGGCAATGCGGTTCTAAAAAAGTCTTGGTATGA
Organism: Lachnospiraceae bacterium; assembly: GCA_017961065.1. GTDB lineage: Bacteria > Bacillota > Clostridia > Lachnospirales > Lachnospiraceae > UBA2868. The sequence goes on along the minus strand of JAGCXZ010000251.1, from coordinate 1,048 downwards.
ATAGATCAACGAGCCTAGAACGCCACATACCACAAAGCAAGTAATATATGGCAAAACTCCCAGACTAATCTTCTTGCTGTTTTTTCGATAATAGACAAAGAGAAAAATAGGCACTGCACAAATAGCTATTAATTCATCTTCATATCCCCAAAAAGGAATAATAGATGCCAGCGGCTCATTAAATAAAAAGGTATAAAAAAGGAAAACAAAAAAAAGGTGTTTCCTATCTACTCTGTATTTCATATTTGTCGAACTCCCAAAAATAATAGTATATACTCTGTTTACCCTTTTTTGATCACCGGCGAATCCGATTTTTTTATTGATTTCATAAACATCATCATATGTGAAATCACTTCTCTAAAATACTGATTGTTCCTACCAAGTAGAATTAATAGCAAATTAGGTACTACAACACAAATGCCAAATCTCGCCAGCAGCAAGAACACAGGCCCTCCCTGAATGATCTGACAGAGAAAATAGGTTGTCGTTGCCAGTATCATCGTTATAATAATGATTTTTAAAATCGAATAATAATATGATTTAGGAGATTTATGGAAACACTTTTTAAAGAAAACATGTGTCTCCCAAGGTAGAGATATTAGAGCCATGCTAATGATTGTACTTATAACTATCCCATTGATCCCTATAGTCTGGACGAGAATAATGTTGACAGCCAGATTCACCCCCATCTCCACATAAGGCCTAAGATAATCTTCGTGCCACATTCCGGCTGCATCTTTATATAATAATACTGCTTGCCGTATCTTCCAAACATAAAAATACACGCAAAGAAGAAGCACTGTGTCAAATCCCAGCATTAAACCTCTACCCATCCAAAGCAACATCATCGGTTGAAACAAACACAGAAAGCAGATTGAACACCATCCGATAATCCATGAATTAATGCCTACAAACACCTTGAAGTCTTTTTCATTTTTTGTTATCGATTCTGTAACCAGGCTATTTCCTATTCCTGCCAACACTGCGGTATACACAACATCTAAAACTCCTGAGACCGCAGACATTAAATAAAAATAGTTGTTATATA
>JAGCXZ010000250.1 GCA_017961065.1 Lachnospiraceae bacterium | reverse complement strand
GTCCGTGGAATCCTTGGTAAACGTCGGGAGCACATGCACACCGATCTCCATTTTGGAGGAGTGCGCGTCATAATCCGTTCCGTTTTCGATCGATTCGAGCACGGCGGCCAGATCGTCGCCGATAAAGAGAGACATGACCGTCGGAGGAGCCTCATCCCCGCCGAGACGGTTGTCGTTGCCGGCATAAGCCACCGAGTAGCGGAGCAGATCCTGGTATTCGTCGACGGCCTTGATGACGGCTGCCAGAAACAGCAGGAACTGTGCGTTCTCATGGGGTGATTTTCCCGGATTCAGCAGATTCACGCCTGTATCGGTGGAAAGGGACCAGTTGTTGTGCTTACCCGAACCGTTCACGCCCTGGAACGGCTTCTCGTGGAGCACGCAGACCATGCCGTGGTGTCTGGCAACGTTCTTCATGATCTCCATGGTCAGCTGGTTGTGATCCACGGAGATGTTGGTCGTGGTATAGATCGGAGCCAGCTCATGCTGCGCGGGGCTGACTTCGTTGTGTTCGGTATTCGCGAGGATGCCGTGTTTCCAGAGTTCCTCGTTGAGTTCGCGCATGAACGCGAGAATACGGGGCTTGATCGCGCCAAAATAATGGTCGCTCATTTCCTGGCCCTTCGGAGCGGGTGCGCCAAACAGCGTACGGCCGCAGTAGTACAGGTCCTTGCGCTCGCGGTAGACTTTTTCGTCGATCAGAAAGTATTCCTGCTCGGCACCGACCGTCGTATTGATCTTTTTGACGTCCGTATCGCCAAACAGGCGGATCACGCGGAGTGCCTGCTCGTTGATCGCTTCCATGGAGCGCAGAAGAGGGGTCTTTTTGTCCAGAGCCTCGCCGCCGTAGGAGCAGAACGCCGTGGGGATGCAGAGAACGCCGTCCTTGACGAATGCATAACTGGTCGGATCCCAGGCGGTATAGCCGCGGGCCTCAAAGGTGGCGCGCAGGCCGCCGGAAGGGAAGCTGGACGCATCCGGCTCGCCCTTGATCAGGTTCTTGCCGGAGAACTCCATGATGACACGTCCGTCATTCTGCGGGGAGATGAAGCTGTCGTGCTTCTCCGCGGTGATGCCGGTCAGCGGCTGGAACCAGTGCGTATAATGCGTCGCGCCCTGCTCGATCGCCCAGTCCTTCATGGCAATCGCTACCACGTTGGCAACCGCGATATCCAGATCCTTTCCGTCCTCGATCGTCTTGCGCAGCGATCTGTAAATATCCTTCGGCAGTTTATCCCGCATGATACTGTCGTTAAATACCATGCTCCCGAAGATTTCCGGCACATTGCTTCTCATCTGCTCTCCTCCTGCGTTTCATAAGCATCGCCCCGCCGGATATGCCCGGCAGTCGGCTGATGCGGCATTTGACAATATTATATAGGTTTCGTCCTATCGCGTAAAGCAGAAATTCGACCGCGGGAAATGTCTATTGTTCCTTTTTCAGGATTACAAATTTTCCGACTTGTCTTATAATGAAAGCATGGCACTGAAATTATGGCTCGGCAATGCCGGGAGCGGCAAATCACATCAGGTTTACGAAGAAGTGATCCGCGAAGCGCAACTGCATAAAGACCGTACCTATCTGGTGATCGTCCCGGAGCAGTTCACGCTGCAGACGCAGCGGGATCTGGTCAGGATGCATCCGGACGGGGGGATCCTGAACATCGACGTCCTAAGCTTTGCCAGGCTTTCCTACCGCGTATTTGAGGAGATCGGGTTTGCCAAGGCGCCCGGCCTTCTGATCGACGACATGGGCAAGAACCTGATCCTGCGCCATCTGGCGGGTGAAGTGGAAGACAGGCTCAAGGTGATCGGCAAGAATCTTAAGAAGCTCGGCTACATCACCGAGGTCAAATCCGTCATATCGGAGTTCATGCAGTACGGCGTGGACGCGCAGGCGATCGCCAGACTGCAGGAGATCAGTCGTCAAAATAACAGGCGTTTGCTTTCTGAAAAGCTGGAAGACTGCGCCCTGCTCTATGAAACATTCCGGAACTATATCGCACAGAAATACACCACTACGGAGGAACTTCTGGTCTGCGTCAGTTCGGCGCTGGCCGATTCGGAGAAGCTGGCCCGCTCGGTGATCGTTCTGGACGGCTTTACGGGATTTACCCCCGTACAGTACGACCTGATCCGTGCCCTGATGCTAAAATGCATCGACGTGCATGTGACGGTGCTGCTGGATACGCTGCGGGAAGCGGATGTGCTCTACGATACGGAAGAACTCTTTTTCCTGTCGCGTAAAACGATCAGGGAACTGAAGCATATTGCCGAAAAGAGTGATGTCCCCGTTCTGCCGGATCATGTGATCCGGGATGAGATCCCGTACCGGTTCAGGGACGGGAATCCCGGGATGCTGATCCATCTCGAAAAGAACCTGTTCCGTCCGGACAGTGTTTCCTGCGACAAAATATCAGATGATATTCAAATCTTCAGTGCACCGAATCCGATGGATGAGATGGCTTATGCGGCCATATGCATCCAGCGTCTGATCCGCGAAAAGAACTACCGCTATAAAGACATCGCGATCGTATCCGGCGATCCGGATACCTATATGCACGCGGCTTCCCGTGTGTTTACGCGTTACGGCATCCCGTTCTTTATCGATAAGAAACAGCCTGTTCTGCAGAATCCCTTCATAGAATATATGAGAGCGATCATGCGGATCCTTACCGAGGACTATTCCCATGAAGGCATGTTCGCCTACCTGAAGTCCTCGATGGCGGATGTGGATGCATCGGAGGTCGATCTGCTTGAGAACTACTGCATTGCCTGCGGGATCCACGGCGCGAAACAATGGAAGAACAGATTCCTGCGCTGCCCGTCATCCTTAACGACAGAGCAGGGTATGCAGCTGGATGCGCTGCGCGAGCGGATCGTGGCGCCATTTGCGGTATTTGACGGTGTGGAAACGGTACGGGATTACTGCACGGCACTCTTTGAGATGCTCAAGAATGCCGATGCGCAGCATAAACTCAGCCGCATGCAGCGTTCCTTTACGGCGGCCGGGTTGGATGTGAAGGCCAAGGAATACGAACTGATCTATCCGTCGGTTTTAAGCCTCCTGGACAAGCTCGTGGAGCTGCTCGGGGATGAAAAGATGGATGCGGAGGATTTCTGCGAGCTGCTGGATGCCGGTTTTGCCGAACTCCGTGTCGGGGCCATCCCTGCCAGAACGGACTATGTACAGATCGGCGATCTGACCAGATCGCGTTTTGGCGATATCAAGGCGCTCTTCTTCGTTGGCGTCAACGACGGCATCATTCCGCAGAGCCCGGGCGGCGGCGGACTTATTTCGGATCTGGACCGGGAATTCTTTACGGACAAACTGGCCGGCGTTTCACTTGCGCCTTCGGTCAGACAGCAGGCATATATTCAGAGGCTCTATCTTTACATGGTCATGACCAAACCGACGGAACACCTCTTTCTGTCCTTTGCGGCGGTATCCGATGCCGGCACCTCCATGATGCCCTCCTATCTGATCGGCGAAATGCAGACCATGTTTCCACAGATCAGGACCTCGGCCTACGAATCCCTGCAGGATACCGAGAAGGCATTTACGGATGAAACGGCGTTCACCGAACTGGCTTCCAACCTGCAGGATCTGACGCAGAAAGAGGAAAAAAAGAGCCCGGAAGCCGAGAAATTGTTGGAATATTTCATACAAAATGAACAATATAGAGACAAGCTGAAAAGCATGATAAACACTGCGTTCCTTGATAACGGAAACCGATTGACCAATTCGGTCGGGGACGTAATAGCGCATGTTATCTATGGATCTTCCATTCAGGGCAGCGTGACGAGACTGGAGACCTATGCCAAGTGTGCCTACGAGCATTTTCTGAAGTACGGCCTTCGTCTGAAAGAGCGTGAAGAGTTTTCCTTTGAGGCGAAAGATATGGGATCTGTATTCCATGGCGCGCTGGAAACGTTTTCCAAACTGATGAGTGAGGAAGGGCTGACCTGGGACGGATTAAACGATGAGACCTCCGACAGGATCGCGGAAGAGGCTGTCAAACGCACGGTTGTCGGATATGATGCCGTTTATGCCTCATTCAGGTCTTCCTACATGACGACCAGGATCAACCGGATCCTGAAGAGGAGTGTCAGGATCCTGCGCGCGCAGATCCTTGCGGGAGACTTTGTTCCAAGCCGTTTTGAGCTGGATTTCTCGGGAAGACGCGATCTTTCCGCCATTCATTTCAGATTATCGGAAGAGGATACCATGCATCTGGCCGGGCGTATAGACCGGATGGATCTGTATGAGGATAACGACCGGATCTACGTCAAGATCATAGACTATAAATCCGGGAACCGGTCGCTGGATCTGGCGGCCATTTACAGGGGAGAGCAGCTGCAGCTGGTCGTTTACCTCAATGCGGCAATGGAGATCGAGCAGCTCGAACACCCCGACAAGGAAGTGCTTCCAGCGGGTATCCTGTATTATCACCTGGACGATCCGATCGTGGAAGCATCCGCCCGGGACACGGATGAGATGATCGCGGACAAAATACAGGAAGCGCTGAGACTGCGCGGCCTCGTGAATTCGGATACAGATGTTATCGAAAAGATGGATCATGGGCTTTCGGGGAAATCCAAGGTCATTCCGGTCACGCGGAATAAAGACGGTTCGCTCGGTGCCGTATCGAGTATCGCTACGGGTGAAGAATTCGCGCTGATCTCCGACTACGTGAACAAGATCATCGCCGATATGGGCAGATCCATTCTGGAAGGGGATATCACCGCCAGACCGGGCAACTGTGACTACTGTGAATTTGCGGGCGTATGCCATAGCGCAGGTCTGGAAAAGGAAGCGCAGCCGTCGGAAAAGAAAGCGGAAATACTGGAAAAGATGCGTGATAAACTCGCGAAGGATAACATATGAAATTTACAGATAATCAGGAAAAAGCAACCATAGTGGGCGGGCAGAACATCCTCGTCTCCGCAGCGGCCGGATCCGGTAAAACAGCGGTTCTTACCGAGCGTATCTTAAAGTCGCTGGTCAGGAAGGACAGCCCCGTGGATATCGACCGGATCCTTGTGATGACGTTTACGACAGCCGCGGCAGGAGAAATGCGCGACAGGATCCGCCAGAGCATCAATATGAGTCTGCAGAAGGGCGATACGAGCGGACGTCTCTTCAGGCAGGCAGCCCTGATCCATAATGCGCATATCTCGACGATCCACGGATTCTGCCTTGATGTGATCCGCAGTCATTTCCACAGGATCGAGCTTTCCCCGGATTTCCGGATCATGGACGAGACGGAAGGGAAACTGATGATGGCCGATGTTCTGGATGAGATCCTCGAAGAAGCCTATGAGGCCGGAGAGGAAGGTTTCCTTAAGATGAGCGAGCATATCGCCTCCGGTAAAAATGACCGCGCGCTGGAAGAGGCGATCCTAAAACTCCACGGTTTTGCGGTCAGCAATCCCGATGTGGAAAAATGGTTTCAGACCTGTATCGAAATGTATGAAAACATCGATCTTGCAAGGATCGATGCGCATCCGCTTGTGCAGGAGCTGATGCGCTACTACAAAGAGCTTGTGGCCGAATTCGCCGACAGTGCGCAAAAAGCGCTGGAATGCGCACAGGAAGCAGGCGGGCCCTATACCTATGCCGATTCAATAACTCATGATATTAAAACGCTCGAAGAGCTGCAGAATGCCGAAACTTACGCTGCTTTTGCTTCCTGCATCAGGAGTTATGAGAACGAGAAATTAAAACCCGTCCCCAAGAAGGGATACGAACTCGATCCGGAGCTGCAGGAGGAGACCAAGCGCCTGCGTGGGATCGTAAAGGACGGCCTGGAAAAGCTTAAGAGAGAAGACTTTACCTCGGATATTTCCGATGCCGTGACGCTGATGGTATCCTGCGGGACGGATGTGGAGCAGCTGGTCGGACTGACGAGAAGATTCCATACGCGTTTCCTCGAGACGAAACGGCGCAAAGGACTTGTTGATTTTAACGATATGGAGCATTTCTGCCTGCGGATCCTGACGGAAAATCCGGATATCGCAGAGGAATACAGGCAGTTCTTCCGTGAGATATATGTAGACGAGTATCAGGATTCCAACTATGTACAGGAGGCGATCGTGGAAGCGATCGCAAACAATAATGTCTTTAACGTGGGTGATGTCAAGCAGAGCATCTACAGGTTCCGCATGGCAAGACCGGATCTTTTTCTGCGTAAATACAAGGAATACGCCGACGGAAACGGCGGGATCCGGATCGACCTCTATGATAACTTCCGCAGCAGGGCAGAGGTGATTGATGCGGTCAATGAGGTTTTTGAAAAGGTTATGCGTCCCGAGGTCGGCGGGATCGATTACGACGAAAATGCAAGACTCCATTTCAAGGCAGACTGCTATAAAGAAGCGCATGTTATTGAAAGTGGGGAAACTGCCTCCGAAGAGGCCGAAAAAGAGACGCAACGTGTCGTTCATAAAGATGTTACAGAGCCTGATTACGAAAATGTTACATCCCCTGAGGGAGGCACAAATGGTGTTGACCCGGATGGTCACAACCGATATGTTGCGGAATACGTCGGTATCCTGAAAAATGACGCGGTCGATCCGAAGGAATTGGAGGCTTCCTACATCGCAAACCGGATTTTGGAGCTGATCCGGTCCGGAATGCCGGTGTATGACAAGGGGCTCGAGGGCTTCCGGCCGGTCCGTTTTTCGGATATTACCATCCTGCTCCGTTCCAAGAGCGGATGGGATACGACTTTCTGTCGTGTGATCGAGGAATATGGGATCCCGATCCACTCCGCGTCGAGCACGGGCTATTTTTCCGCCCGGGAAGTGGTCTGGCTGCTGTCCTTTTTGCAGGTGATCGACAATCCGCTGCAGGATATTCCGCTTGCATCGGTCCTTCTTTCGCCGCTCGGAAAGCTTACGGAAGCCGAATTGGCGCTTGTCCGTGCAGAAGCCCCGGGAGCCGCATTATATCAATGTTTATGCTCGTTTTCCGAGTCTCCGACCGATCGGGTCAACACAAGTGTTATTGAAAAAATACGACATTTTCTCTCCATGCTTCACGGGTATCGTGAGAAGTCACCCTACACTTCCGTATATGAGATCCTGCAGGAGATCGTGGACGGTGATTACGGAAGGGAGATCATGGCTTCGCAGGGAGGCAGGAAGCGCTTCGCCAATCTGAACATGCTCCTGAACCGTGCGCTGGAGTTTGAAAAGACAAGTTACAGAGGACTGTTCCAGTTTGTCCGTTATATTGAATATCTGAAGAAGATGGAGATCGACTACGGGGAGGCGAATCTGTCCGGCGAAAACGAGAACACGGTACGCCTGATGTCCATTCACAAGAGCAAAGGCCTGGAATATCCGGTCGTTTTTCTGGCCGGCATGCACAAGCAGATGAATTTCTCGGATGCAAGCGACAACCTGGTGCTGGATTCGGATCTGGGGATCGGGATCAGGTGTGTGGATTCCGAAAGACGGACCAAGATGCAGACCATTGGAAGGATGGCGATCGGCCGCAAGATCAGACGCGAAAATCTCGCGGAAGAGATCCGCGTATTGTATGTCGCAATGACCAGAGCCAGGGAAAAGCTGATCATGACGGGCATCGCAGAGGATGAAGACGCACCGCTGGGCAATAAGGGCGGTCTGCTGAAGGCTGATTCGTACCGCGCGCTGCTGTCCTACGCATCGGATGAAACCGGCCGGTTCCGGCATATAGAAGTTAAAACAACAAGTGTTATCTCAATGATCGAGACGCAGCTTGAGCAGGAACTCCGCAGGGAAGACATCGGACTCGGGATCCTTTCCGCGATCAGACAGGCAGGGGAAGGTCAAAGCGAGGCCACACCGGAACTTCTGACGCTTAAGGAACGGTTCGGATACCGCTATCCGGTCGATGAGAACGATTTCTTCGGCAAGATCTCCGTTACCGAACTGAAAAAACGCAGCATGGCGATTTCCGCAGCCGAAGAGTATGAGGACGGCGAACGGATCGCCGATGCGGGTGCGGGTCCGGGCGCAGACGCTGATCGGGAGCCGCTGCGGATACCGGCCTTTCTGGCAGGTAAGGAAGCACCGTCACCCACAGCACACGGAACCGCTTTCCACCGGTTGCTGGAGATCTGGGATTATACACTCGCTTCCGATCCGGAAAGCGTGAGAAGTTTCATGGAGCAGACGGGACAGAAGAAACGGATGGAAGCGGATATGCTCGGAATGGTGCAGCCGGAAGAGATCCTGTCCTTCCTGCAGACAGACCTTGCCGGAAGGATGAAGGATGCCGCAGGGCGGGGCGAACTCTACAGGGAGCAGCCGTTCCTGATCGCCGTGGACAGCGGCACGCTTGTGCAGGGTATCATTGATGCCTTCTTTATAGAAGATAACGGGATCGTCGTGGTGGATTACAAGACGGACCGCGTTCAGGATGCGCAGACGCTTGTTGACAGATATCATGTGCAGCTGGATTACTACGGAACGGCACTGCACAGGCTTACCGGGATCCCGGTTAAGGAAAAACTGATCTATTCCGCGGTGCTCCGACGTACGATACCGTTATAAACGCTTGACATTTTGCCGCGTGGCTATACAATATTTTATATGAACTTTAAGTATAAATTTGACATGCCGGCTGTATTCGCGATGATCGTCGGAACCCTGGTTCTGGTCGTTGTCGGTTATACAATGAGAAAGCTGGGAATGCCTTATGTACAGGAGACGGAGGCGATCATGATCGTGATCATAGCCGCCGTTTTTGGCGCGTCCGCCGGCGGGATCACTACCGTAGCCGCATCGATCCTGTCTTACGTCATGCTGCATGTCAATGTGGATGTCATTTACATGATCGCGTTTATCTTGCTGGCGATCGCGATCGGCCACTACGCATCGGATTTCCGTATCCGCGAAGGAGGCTTCCGTTCGGGCGAAGTCATCAGGTTCTGCCTGGGTCACTTTCTGCTCGAAGGACTGATATGGATGTTTTTCATCCCGTTTTTCTCCTTTTTGACACAGAGATCCGACCTGTTCGCAATGCTCAGGAAGAATACAGACAGCCTGATCTTTACGATCCTGGCGGATGTGGTTCTTGCGCCGGCCTTTTATCTGATCAGTCTTATTGTCCGTAATTGGCAGGAGAGAAAAAAGAACGCCCAGAAACTCGGGCTAACCGGTCATTGATATGGATTACAATAACTATAACAACTACAACAGAGACTTCCGGAAGGGTGCGAGCAGTGCCAACAGGAGAAGAGTGCAATCTGTTCAGGAGATGATGGGACCGCCTGCGGGCAACGCATACGGCCAGTCCTCGAGGAACCGGAGCAGGAGCCGCACGGGCAGCTATGATACGTCCGAATTCACGGGCGGGATCGATGCAATAGCAGGTGTGATTTTTGCGATCCTTCTCGGTCTGTGCATTCTGGCGGCGCTTTTGTTCTTCAACTCCGGCGCAGGTCGTACGAGCGGCTATTTCCCGCTGAATGTCGTTACGATCAACGGCGTGCTCAATGATTCCTTTGCCGGGCTTCCGGGTGCACCGCCGGCCGATCAGCCGTTTACGGAGGCGGAATTGGCAGCGGCACTCCCGTCCGGAACAAACGCATCTGCAGGAAGCGACGCGCTCTCATCCCTGCCCACGGCTACGGATGAACCTGCGGCTGCAGCTACAGGATCCACCGGAGCGGCCATGCTTCTGGATGCGGGCAGCGGTGTGCCGGGTTACGACCAGGCCGCAACCTATGCCGAGCTTCTGACGCAGCTGGATCAGGCTATGTCCGAAGGAGATTCTGTTTTTATCGGAGCCAAGATCGGCTACACGGACGACTCCACCGGAAGCACACTCGGATTCCCGCAGTCTGTCGTGGAGCATTTTGCATCCTTTATGTCGGCAAATCCGGATAAGCGTCAGGCATTCCTGGATACGATCAAGGATGCCGAAAAGTATGAAGGTATGAGCGGAACGGCACATATTGTCAATCTTCCGCTGATCCGATATAAAGTCACCACGGATTATGACGACACGACATTCAGTTTTTCGGGATTCTCGGAGCAGACGATCAACGCCAACCAGGAAGCGACCGTTGCACCGATGCTGCCGTGTATGTATACGGTAACGGCCACATGCCCGTCGTGGGCACAGCCGATCGAAGGGCAGCTGGAGGCGACTTTCGGCGAGAATCTGGAAGTAAACTTCGGAACGAACTGATTTTTGACTTAGGTATGAACAAGTACCTGCCATGTCAAATGGCAGGTATTCTGTTGTCTGTACTGTTGCTTCCGGATCTGTGCCGGAGGCGGGTTTTGAAAGGAAGCGCATGAAAAAAACGATCATCGTGATGCCGGTTGCAAATGAAGAAGGCAGCATCGGCGGGGTTCTTGAGAAGATCATGAACCTGCCTTACGACAATTTATACGTATACCCCGTTATGGACAGCTTTTCCAAGGACGGCACGGAACGGATCATCAAGGAGATGGAGACGAAATACGACCGGATCCGTCTGGTTTTCCATAAGGAATCGCGCGGTGTCGTATCCTGCTATCTGTACGGGTTCAAAATGGCGTTACAGGACGGCGCGGAGCGTATCATCGAGATGGATGGCGGCGGAAGCCACCTGCCCGAGGAGATCGGACAGTTCATCGAAAAGCTGGATGAGGGATATGACTGCGTCTGGGGTTCCCGCTACGTGGCGGGCGGTGACATCAGCAATCATCCGCTTTACCGCAGGATCTTAAGCTCCGGCGGCACGATTCTGGCCAATCTCGTGCTCGGCACAAAACTCAAGGACATGACAAGCGGCTTTGAGGCCTTTCAGAGGCCTGTTCTTACGGCGCTTGATCTGGACGCTTTTCTGTCCACGGGACATATGTACCAGACAGAGATGCGTTTCTATTGCAGAAACCTGAAAACGATCGAGGTTCCGATCCACTATATCGGGTCCGAATCCAGTCTGAAATTCAAATCGGTCAGGGAAGCCCTGCGTATTCTTTTCAAGCTGAAAAAGTACGAACCGCACGTCAGAAAATGACCCGCCGCAAATTTATATTTTTTTAATACTTGCCGTATTGACAACGACAGGTCATAGTCTTATGATGTATTCGTGCGTTAGCACTCAGAATGAAAGAGTGCTAACAAGATACCCTGAAAAGGGCAGAAAACAGGAATCAATGATTCAAAATAAAGGAGGCGTAGTGTTATGAAGTTAGTTCCACTTGGTGACAGAGTTGTGTTAAAGCAGCTGGTAGCCGAAGAGACGACCAAATCCGGTATCGTGTTACCGGGACAGGGGAAGGAAAAGCCCCAGCAGGCCGAGGTGGTTGCAGTCGGACCCGGCGGCGTGATCGACGGTAAGGAAGTGAAGATGCAGGTCAGCACAGGCCAGCAGGTCATCTTCTCGAAATACGCAGGCACAGAAGTAAAGCTTGAGGACGAGGAATACATTATCGTAAAGCAGAGTGACATACTGGCGATAGTAGAATAAGCTGCATCGGGGCGCAAACACGGGCTGCTGATTTATCAGCGCAGACCGGGCTTTGCGATCCGATATAGCTCGTTAGAGCGCATGAGGAACCAGCGTAGCGGTTCCGAATGGCAGCTTACGGAGCAAAAGCTCGTTAGAGCGCATGAGGAACCAGCGTAGCGGTTCCGAATGGCAGCTTACGGATTAACAATATTCAACGGAGGAAAATAAAATGGCTAAAGAGATCAAATACGGCGCAGAGGCAAGAAGTGCTCTGGAAGCCGGCGTGAATAAACTTGCGGATACCGTAAAGGTAACGATCGGCCCCAAGGGCCGCAATGTTGTTCTGGACACGTCCTACGGCGCACCGCTCATCACGAACGACGGTGTGACGATCGCAAAAGAGATCGAACTCGAGGATGCGTTTGAGAACATGGGCGCGCAGCTGGTAAAGGAAGTTGCGACCAAGACAAATGATGTAGCCGGTGACGGTACGACAACGGCAACTGTCCTGGCACAGGCCATGATCCATGAGGGCATGAAGAACCTGGCAGCAGGCGCCAACCCGATCATCTTAAGAAAGGGTATGAAGAAGGCTACGGATGTGGCTGTAGAAGCGATCGCAAAGATGTCTTCCGCAGTAGACGGAAAGAATCACATCGCAAGAGTTGCCGCGATCTCCGCAGGAGATGATGAGGTCGGCAATCTGGTTGCGGATGCGATGGAGAAAGTCAGCAAGGACGGCGTTATCACGATCGAGGAAAGCAAGACCATGATGACGGAACTGGATCTTGTGGAAGGTATGCAGTTTGACAGAGGTTACATCAGCGCTTACATGGCAACCGATATGGACAAGATGGAAGCGGTTCTGGACGATCCCTACATCCTGATCACGGATAAGAAGATCTCCAACATTCAGGAGATCCTGCCGCTGCTCGAGCAGATTGTACAGGCAGGCGCGAAACTGCTGATCATTGCAGAGGATATCGAAGGCGAAGCTCTGACGACCCTGATCGTCAACAAGTTGCGCGGTACGTTCTCGGTAGTAGGCGTAAAGGCTCCGGGATACGGCGACAGAAGAAAAGCAATGCTGGAAGATATCGCCATCTTAACAGGCGGTCAGGTGATCTCCGATGAACTCGGCCTGGATCTGAAGGAAGCCACAATGGATCAGCTCGGACGTGCGAAATCCGTTAAGGTTCAGAAGGATACAACAGTCATCGTTGACGGTGAGGGCGAGAAGAGCGCGATCGATGCCCGCATCAACCAGATCAAGAACCAGATCGAAGAGACAACATCTGATTTTGATAAAGAGAAATTACAGGAAAGACTTGCGAAGCTTGCAGGCGGCGTAGCCGTGATCAGAGTCGGTGCTGCAACAGAGACCGAGATGAAGGAAGCAAAGCTTCGTATGGAGGATGCTCTCGCAGCTACCAAGGCTGCCGTAGAGGAAGGTATCATCGCAGGCGGCGGATCCGCTTACGTACATGCCATGAAGGATGTTGAGAAGCTCGCAGAGACGCTGACAGGCGACGAGAAGACCGGCGCGAATGTCATCTTAAAGGCTCTGGAGTCCCCGCTCTACAATATCGTTGCAAACGCAGGACTGGAAGGCTCCGTGATCATCAACAAGGTTTACGAATCCGAAGTCGGGATCGGCTTTAACGCGCTGACCGAGGAATATGTGGACATGGTTAAGGACGGAATCCTGGATCCCGCAAAGGTTACCAGATCCGCGCTGCAGAACGCAACAAGCGTTGCCTCCACACTGCTGACAACGGAATCCGTTGTAGCCAACATCAAAGAGGAAACTCCCGCAATGCCTGCAGGCGCCGGCATGGGCGGTATGATGTAGCAAGTGCCGGGGGCACTTGCGTATTCGACCCGATTGCGAAGCAATCGAGGTCAGGAGCACCGATAGGTGCGACGTTTGTCTGAGCGGCGTTGGTCATGCATCGCTATGCGATGTATGACAGAGCTTGAGCGGACACGGCAAGCAATCGAGGTCAGGAGCGGCTGAAGCCGCGACGTAATATGTATCAAAAAGGGCTCCCCCGGGAGCCCTTTTTTTGTTGTCCCCGGTTTGCAAAAAAGCCCCGCCTGTATTAAACTGTTGAAGATACTGATGGACAGTAATCTGCGGGAAAGGATCAGCCCTTCTTTACATGAAAAAGCGCTTGTTTTTGCAATCGAAATGGCCCGTATGCCTGTGCGGATTCCTTCTGCCGTTCCTTCTCGTGCAGATCTTTTTCGCGCTCTGCGGGATATACCCGTACGGCACCGCATCTGTCTTGACAGGCGATCTGAACACAGAATTCATCAATTTCTACGCATATTTTGTCAATCTGTTCCAGACCCCGAACGATCTTTCCTATATGCTCACCAAAACGATCGGCGGCGAATTCCAGGGGCTGGCCTCTTTTCTGATGCACGACCCGCTGATGCTTGTCCTGCTGCTGTTTCCGGGCGAGAAGATCGCGCTCGGCGTGGAACTTCTCTTTACGTTGCAGGTATCTCTGGCAGGTTTCTCTGCGGCCTTCTTTTTGAACAGCCGTTATAAGCGCAGCCTGATGTCTCTTGTATTCTCCACGGGCTATGCCCTGTGCGGCTATTTCTTCGGCTATTTCGTCCTGACGATCTATTTCAGCTGTCTGGCGATCGTGCCGCTCGTTCTGTACTTTTTCCTCGCCTGGCTGGACGGTGAAAATGATTCCGTTGCATTCATTTTCTGGGCGGCGCTGCTGATCTTCATCAATTACCAGATCGGCTTTACGCTCGCCGTTTTCCTGGTCCTGATCTACGTATCCCGGATCATTGAGGATCCCGGGATGATCCGCAGGCTCCCGGGCGTTGCTTTTGCAGGCATCTGTGCCGGCCTGCTCTGCGGCTTTTTCCTGGTTCCGACGGCCTTTTCGCTGATCGGGGAAAAGAGTGCGGCCGCAACGGATTTTGGTCTTCACAGGACGTTTGACTTAAACCGTCTGTTTGCCCAGTTCCTTTCGGGGACGGCCAGAAACGAGCAGATGCCGCTGATCTGCTGCTCTGTGGCAGCTCTTTTCTTCTGCATCCTGTTTTTCTTCTCACGCGCGTTTTCCCTCCGGCAGAAACTGGCGGCATTCTTTGTGATCTTCTCGCTCTGCGTCAGCATGTGGCTGAACGGACTCAACGCCATCTGGCACGGCTTTGTGAATCCGGACGGCTTCTGGTGGAGATACTCGTTTTATCTCAGTTTTGTGATCATCGTGCTCGGATACCGCGGATTTCTGGCCTGGATGGAAGAGGAGAGCGTAAAAAAGCGCGTACTCTGCGCACTGGCGGCACCGGCGCTGATCCTTGTATATGTGATCTGGCAGAAAATCACCGGCAACATCTTTCTGGATCGGATGCGGCTCCTTGTGAATGCCGCGATCGTGATCCTGATCCTGGCGGGGCTTGCGCTCTGCCTGGCAGGCTTTCTTCCGGCGCTTTCTACCCGGGAGCGCGTGAAGAAGGTCCTTATGCAGTGCGGGCTTTTCCTGATCTTTGCCATCACTGCCGCAGACCTGCTCTACAGCGCAAACGTCACCTACATGAAGATCAATTCGAGAGACGGTGAACTCCCGCAGATGAGCACTTTTATTGAAAATCACACGCAGATCAGCGATGCCGTAGCCTTCGTGCAGGCATCGGATCCGTCGTTTTACCGCATGGAGAAGGATTTTGACCGGTCGATCAACGACCCTTCCATGTTCGGCTATGTCGGCCTGTCCCACGGCAGTTCCTGCGAAAAGCGGGAGGTGCTTGACTGGATGGCCAACTTCGGCATCTGCAGGAGCCTTTGTTTTGCCAATTATAACGGCGGGAGCACGTCCCTGGTAGATGCGCTGTTCTCGATCCGCTACCTGATCTCCCGGTTTGACACGATCGAAAAACCCTACGTTCATCAGCCGTATGAAGGGACTTACCACGTATACAAAAACGACCACGCGCTGCCGTTTGCCTTTGTGGCGCCCTCCGCGCTGCAGTCCGTTTCGCTTGACGGCGGCAACACGTTTGAAAAGCAGAACCGGATCGCTGCATCCTGGGGTGATTTTGATACGATCTACTATCCGGCAGAGTATGAGTGCATCCCCGAGAACTGCACGCAGACGGGAAACGGCATTTTCAGCGCGGATGCGGATGATCAGGCAAGTGTGACCTACCGCATTAAGATCACGGGAGATGACCCGCTCTACCTTTATTTTGCCGCGCCGGGCAATCAGGAGGCAGAGCTGTTTGTGGACGGGGAATCACAGGGCGCCTATTTTTCCATCAACCGCTGGAGAGTCCTGAATGCCGGCAGATATCCCGCCGGAGAGACCCTGGATGTCAGCTTCCGCTTTGCGGGATCGCTTGTGATCGATGAGCCGTGTTTTTACTATGAAGATCAGGAACTGTTTGCCAAGTGGGCGCAGGCCGCAGCGGATCTGAACAAAGAGATCGGTCCTGCAGAGGAGATCACAAGCTCGCATTTCCGCTTCCGGACAAGGATGCCTGAAAATGCGCCCGTAGTCGTATCGATCCCATCCGAAACCGCATGGCAGATCACCTGCGACGGAGAGGAGATCGTGCCCGGCAAAACGCTCGGCATGCTGCTTTGCCTTGAGATCCCGGGCGGAGATCATCTGATCGAAATGCAGTACAGACCGCAGGGACAATTGCTCGGGCTGATGCTTACGCTGACGGGGATCACGCTGCTTTCGGCAGGTTTCTTTGTGCAGCGGCTTAGGGCGTTTCGGGCGGAAAATACAGATAAGGAAGATAAGTCATGAAGAAAAAGAATCATCGCGCAGCGGTCTTTACGATCCTGCACATCATGCTGGCGATCTTTTCGCTGGGAACCGTATGTTCCAAGCTTGCGGTGCAGGAGAGTTTCCTCTCCTTCCGGTTCTGCCTGTATTACGGGCTGCTGATCCTGATCCTCGGGGTTTACGCGCTCGGCTGGCAGCAGATCATCAAACGCATGCCGCTGACGGTAGCCTACGCGAACAGGGCGGTTACCGTGATCTGGGGCGGCGTGTTCGGCGTGCTGTTCTTCGGGGAAAAGATCACGCCGGGAAAGATCGCGGGCGGGGTTCTTACGATCGCGGGAGTGGTACTGTATGCGCTCTCGGATGCGGGCGGCACGGATGAGGATGCAGAGCCTGCCGTGATAACGCTGGATAGCGAAAATACGCCCGATGCGGCAAAAACGACCGAATCGGTCAAAAGCAAAATAACAGGTGATTTTGAATCAAAGGGGGTGGAATAGGATGTGGAAATATGCCCTGGCCCTGGTGGCCGGTACCTTTATCAGTTCCATCTCGCAGGTCATGCTGAAAAAGGCGGCCATGAAGAAGTATGATAACGTGATCCGCGAATACTTGAATCCGCTGGTGATCTTTGCTTATGTGCTGTTCTTTGCCTCTACGTTCGCGTCCCTGATCGCCTATAAGGGGATCCCGCTTTCCATGGGACCGGTGCTGGAGGGTTCGGCTTATATCTTCATCACGTTCTTTGGCGTGACGATCTTCAAAGAGAAACTCAATGCAAAAAAACTGACCGCGCTCGCGCTGATCTTAGCCGGGATCACGGTCTACGGGGTAGTAGGCTGAGGCCGGATCAGGATAAGGGATCTGCCTGCCTTGTGAACAGGGACAGCGTGCGTCGCGGTCAGGATTTTTTGTCCTCATCCGCGGTGCCATGCACCTCGTCAATGATATACGGCGGCCTGTTCCTCGAAGCATCCAGCGCGCGCCATACATATTCGCCGATCATGCCGAGCATCAGCAGGATCAGACCCGTTGCCAGCAGAACCAGGCAGACGAGTGAGGACCAGCCGCGGATCGGCGTGCCG
>JAGCXZ010000249.1 GCA_017961065.1 Lachnospiraceae bacterium | reverse complement strand
GGAAGTGAAAGCGGCGTTGATCAGCGGCTTTATCGAGATCCTGCAGGACCAGGTGACTGTGCTTGCGGAGATCGCGGAATGGCCGGACGAGATCGACGTAAAACGCGCCGAGGAGGCGAAGATCAGGGCGGAGCGCAGACTGCAGGAGAAAGCGACCGGAACAAATCTGGCAAGAGCCTCTCTTGCCCTGCAACGTTCGATCGCAAGGATCGAAGCCGCAAAAAAATAAAATCAAAGCAAAACACGGTGCAGCATCCTCGGATGTTGCACTGTTTATGAACAGGGTCCATGAAACAGAAGATCAGAAAAGCCCTCTTAAAGACCGTCGTATTTGCAGCGGTTTTCCTGCTCTCCATGGCTGTTGCGGAGAAGCTGCTGAACCGCGGAAACACGGATATGACGGCGGACATGGGACAGGCCACGCTGCCGATCGTCTACATGAATGTGAATGATGAATACGTGAATCCCCTGCATGGTTATACGGTTGACATGGAGGGGAGTTATTTGCGTGGGGCGATCACACCGCTGAAGGCAAACCGGGAAGTGGATATTCTGATCGAGACATACGGGGCGATCATCAGTAAGGTCGGCTATGAGGTGCGCAGCAAGGATATGCAGCGCCTGATCGAGGATTCCGATCTGGAAGGCTACAACTTTGAGAACGACATGATCACGGCCACGATCCCGCTGAAAAATCTGATCGAAGATGACAAGGAATACATGCTTGTGATCAAGATCACCGACGGAGCCGGAAAAGTTGCCAAGTATTACAGCCGTATCATCAACAAATCCGAACTCTATCTTACGGAAAAGTTTAATTTCGTAAAAGACTTCTCTGCCAAGACCTTTGACAAGGTTGCAGCCAGGGAGCTGAAGATGTATATGGAGACCAATGCGGAGGGTGACAACTCCAGCTACGGATACGTCAATATCCATTCCAATTTCAATCAGCTGACCTGGGGGGAACTGCAGCCGATCGTTTCTTCCGAAAAGGAGCTCTACATCCTGGAGGTGGATTCCCTGAACGCCTGCATCGAACTGGTATACAGGGTATTTATCAAAAACGAATACTATAATGTCAAAGAGTATTTCAGGATCAAGAGAGGGCAGGAAAGAATGTACCTGATGGAGTATGAGCGCCATATGAATCAGGTATTCGACGAGGATAAGAATATCCTTGTCAACGGAAAGATCCTGCACGGGATTCTGGATGAGGAACTGCAGTGGGCGGAGAACAAAGCATCGAACATCTATTGCTTTGTCCAGCAGAATTCCCTGTTTTCCTTTAATATGACCAACAACAATCTGGCCAAGATCTTTTCCTTCTATGACAAGGACAACAACGATCTGCGTACCAGATTCGATTCGCACGGCATCAAGATCCTGTCTCTGGACGATGCGGGTAATATCATGTTCCTGGTTTACGGATATATGGACCGCGGCATTCATGAAGGTGAGGTGGGCGCCTGCATCTACTTCTATGACGGCGGCCTCAATACCGTGGAGGAAGAGATCTATTTTCCGTATACCAAGTCGTTCCAGATGCTGAGACAGGATATGACCGCGCTCAGTTACATCAACAGCCGCAATGTGCTCTACATGCTGCTGGACGGAAGCGTATACAGGATCAACATGGAGTCCAAAAAGGTGGAAACGATCGCAACGGGACTGGATGACAATCACTTCGTTTCCTCCAAAGACAACAGCATGATCGCCTGGCAGACAGGCGAAGAACTGTCTGACTATGATACGATCTCGTTTTTCTCGCTCAATGCCGCGGCGCCTGTTGAGATCAAGGCAGATCCCGGTGAGATCATCATCCCGCTCGGGTTTATGGATTCGGATCTGATCTACGGACGCGCAAGGCTGTCGGAGGTGACAACGGATATGTCGGGAAGTACGGTCGTTCCGATGTATTCCGTCCGGATCCAGAACATCAACGAAGGCGTGATGAAGGAATATGAGCAGGACGGTATCTATATCATGGATATCTCGGTCGAGGATAACATGATCACGCTGGACAGGGTCGTATGGAATGCCGAGATCGGATTCTATGAGGAGACGGATGCCGACCAGATCATGAATAACCAGTCCGAGCATGTGACCAAGAATGTGTTTACGAGTGTCGTCACCGAGGAGATGGAGACAACCTATCAGACCGTGCTGGCCAAAACGCCTGCATCGGATACCGTCAAGAAACTGACGCCCAAACACGTCATCTTTGAAGGGAACCGAGACGTTGTGCTGACGGAAGAGGATGTCAGGGACAGGTACTATGTGTATGCCATGGGTGAGATCATCGGCATCTATGCCAACCCGGATGAAGCGATCAAACGCGCAGAGAAAGCCTTTGGCGTTGTGGTGGACAGGAAGGATTCCTATATCTGGCAGGGCGGCAACCGATACCTTTCCAAACAGATCAGGGGGATCGAGGAGGCGACGCCCGACGGCTCAAAGACCACAGCCGCAAGTTGTGTGGACGAGATCTTAAAACTCCAGGGGATCTATCTGGACGCACGGACCATGCTGCAGGGCAGAACGGTGATCGGACTGCTCCGGGAACATCTGCCGGACATGGAAGTGCTTGACCTAACCGGCTGCTCCCTGGATGCCGTGCAGTACTACGTCAGCTGCGGGAATCCGGTCATTGCCATGGTGGAGGCGGATAACGCGGTCCTGATCACGGGATATGACAGTCAGAACATCGTTATCTATGACCCAAGACTCGGCACGCAGGAGAGATACGGAAAAACAGAAACCGAAGAATGGTTCATGCGGAACGGAAACCGTTTTGTATCATTTATCAATACCAAACAATAAAAAGGAGACAAAAGAGATGGACGAGAGGATCAAAAAACTGGCGGGAAACCTGATCAGATATTCCTGCGAAGTAAAGCCGGGGGATAAGGTGTATATCCACTATATCGGCAACACGACAAAGGAGCTGGCAAGAGCCCTGATCAAGGAAACCTATGCGGCAGGAGGCGTTCCGTTCCCGCATTTTACGGATCCGCAGGTTCAGAGGGAAATGCTTCTGCATTGCGATGAGGAACAGCTGAAACTGATGGCAGAGATCGATGCGGCGGAAATGAGGCAGATGGACTGCTACGTCGGCGTCAGGGGTACGGATAACGTATCGGAACTCGCGGACGTTCCGGATGACAAGATGGCCATCTATGAAAAGCTTTACGCGAATGAGGTGCACGGCAAGATCCGCGTACCGGATACGAGATGGGTGATCCTGCGCTACCCGAACGCGGCGATGGCCCAGCTCAACAATACCAGCCAGGAGGCCTTTGAGGATTTCTTTTTCGATGTATGTACCATGGATTACTCGAAGATGGGCAAGGCCATGAAGAGCCTTGTGGACCTGATGAACAGGACCGACCGGGTACGCCTGGTGGCGCCCGGGACCGATCTGCGTTTTTCGATCAAGGATATTCCTGCGATCCCCTGTGACGGCAAGCTGAATATCCCGGACGGTGAGGTGTTCACGGCTCCGGTCAGAGATTCCGTAAACGGAACCATAACCTACAACGCTCCGTCGTTGTATCAGGGATACACTTACGAAAACGTTTCGCTGACGTTTGAGAACGGGAAGATCGTCAAGGCCGTCAGCAACAACACGGAAAAGATCAACAAAGTATTCGATACGGATGAAGGCGCCAGATATGTGGGCGAGTTCGCGATCGGCGTGAATCCCTACATTCTTACGCCGATGAAGGACATCCTGTTTGACGAAAAGATCATGGGATCCATTCATTTCACGCCGGGCAAATGCTACGATGAGGCGCCGAACGGAAACACCTCCGCGATCCACTGGGATCTGGTGCTGATCATGACACCCGAGTACGGCGGAGGTGAGATCTATTTTGATGATGTTCTGATCCGTAAGGACGGAAGATTTGTTCTGCCGGAACTGCAGGCGCTGAATCCGGAAAATCTGAAATAGGGCAGATCAGTCCTGCGGACGGACCACCTTCATGATCCTGCGGAAAGCCGGGAACAGGAGGAGTCCGAACAGATAACCCGAGATCATCTCTCCGAGAAAGACAGTGATCGTAAACAGCAGATAGGCGCTTTTGATCGGGCAGATCTCTGCGAACGATCCGAGATCATTCAGTCCCATTCCGTATACATAGAGAAGGATCGGCGGAACGATCAGCGTATTGCTGATCACATTCGGAAGGGGTGACAGCAACACAAGACTTTTATAGGCTTTGCTCTCCTGAGCAAGGCCTGTTGCTTTTTTACCGATAAAAGCACAGATCAGGCCGCCGATCAGAGTGGCAAGGCTGCCGAAAACGATATCCCAGGGGGCGCAGCCGGTCAGCAGATTGGCAAGAACACAACCGACGGCGAGGCCGAAACTGTAATAGGGTGAAAAAAAGGGAAGCACGCAAAGCGCTTCGGAGATCCTGATCTGGATGATGCCGCTTGCCAGTCCGAGGCTGTTGGCAATGATCGTCAAGACAACGTAGAGGGCGGCAACAGCCGCCGCGTACGCCAGATGTACGGGGTGGTTTCTTTTCATTGAATTGTTCTCCTTTAGTTTTGTTTATAGTGAGGAAGGTCTCGAACTCACTTGATGCCTGTCCATCATAAGGGAGATTTTATGACGTGTCAAGAAAGAAAAGGGGATCTGTCTTTGTGAGACAGATCCCTTCCTCCCTTGCTGCATATGTGATCAGGAATAATCCTGCAGCAATCCGTTATGCGCTTTCTTCAGCCTGTGCTTTCTCGTAAGCCTGCAGGATCATTGTCTGCAGACGTTCTCTCGACTCCGTGCTGATCGGATGCGCGATGTCACGGTATTCGCCCTCGGCCGTCTTGCGGGACGGCATGGCGATGAACAATCCTTTGTCACCATCGATGATCTTAATGTCATGGACAACAAATTCATCATCGATCGTAATGGAAACAACAGCTTTCATTTTGCCTTCTTTGGTAACTTTTCTTACGCGGATATCGGTAATGTTCATGGGGTTTCCTCCTTTTGATTGCCGAAAAAAGGTTAAAATACATATCGTTCGCTGTTCTCTAATACAATCTGAATATCGTTTTCTCCTTTGAAATAGGAATCGGCGCGGATGGTGCCGCGGCTTTCCACAATGCAGTTTTCGATATAAGTGTTGTTGCCGATGTATACGTCGTTGAGGACGATGGAGTTCTTGATCACGCAGTTGTTGCCGACGAATACTTTCTTGAAGATCACGGAATCCTCAACGGTTCCGTTGATGATGCTTCCGCTGGAGATCAGGCTGTTTCTGACATTGGAGCCCACGTTATATTTGGCGGGCGGCAGATCGTCGACCTTGGAGTAGACTTCCGGATACTGCCTGAAGAAATAGTCCCTGACCTCGGGCTTTAAGAAGTCCATGTTGGTCTGGTAATAGGACTCGACGGATGCGATGTTGCTCCAGTAACCGTGATGCTTGTATGCGTAGATGTTCTTCAGATCCTTGTAGCGGATCAGGATATCACGGACAAAATCAAAACGGTCTTCTGCCGCGCATTTTTCGATCAGATCGATCAGCAGGCGGCGGCGGACCACGTAGATGCCGCAGGAGATCGTGTTGGTCTTGGCAACGATCGGCTTCTCTTCAAAGTCCGTGATGCGGCCTTCCCTGTTGACGGTCACGAAACCGAAACGTTCGCACTCGCTGTCAATATGGATGTCCTTGCATACAACCGTGATGTCCGCATTTTTCTCAATGTGGAAATCCAGCACCTTGTTGTAATCCATCTTGTAGATACCGTCACCGCTGACGATCACAACATAGGGCTCGTGACTTTGCTTTAAGAAGGTAAGGTTCTGGTAAATGGAATCCGCGGTTCCGCGATACCAGAAGTTGTTGTCCTGCGTTACGGTCGGTGTGAAGACGAAGAGACCGCCCTGTTTACGACCGAAGTCCCACCATTTGCTTGAACTTAAGTGCTCGTTCAGGCTACGGGCATTATACTGCGTCAGAACGCCGACTTTCGTGATATGGGAATGCGACATGTTGCTGAGTGAAAAGTCAATGGCCCGAAAGCTTCCCGCAATGGGCATGGCCGAAACGGCACGCTTCTGGGAGAGTTCCTTCATTCTGAAATTATTGCCCCCGGCTAAAACTACTCCAATTGCTTTCATATTTCTTCTCCTACAAAATTTTTAGTAATGGCGCGGTTTCAAACTACTTCGATTTGATCAGGGTCTTACCGCTTGCCAGTATTCCCTCTTTGTAATCCGAAGCCCGGGTCCTGCCGGCAACAACACTGTTCCTGCCGATGCGAACGTTTTCGGGGATCACGGAGTCTTCACCGACGGTCACAAGCCCGTTGGTATAGATGCTCGGATCGGTCTCGTTGGGAACTTCATCAAAGGCACCAAGCACGCAGCCCGGTCCGATGACCGTGTTCTCCGCAATGATCGACTTGTTCAGTTCACAGTTCTCGTGGATGACCGCATTGTTCATGATAATGGAATCCCGGACAACCGTATCCGGGCCGATCATGCAATTGCAGCCGATCACGGAATTGTAGACCTTGCCGTAAATTTCCGTGCCTTCGCCAATGATGCTGCGTTCCACCACGCTTTCGGAAGAAATATACTGAGGCGGGATCGCGTTGTTCTTGGTATAGATGCGCCAGTATTCCTCATAGAGATTGAATTCCGGCACGATATCGATCAGCTCCATGTTCGCTTCCCAGTAGGAGTTCAGGGTACCGACATCTTTCCAGTAGCCGTTGTACTCATACGCGAACAGGCGCGCATTGTTTTCGTGACAGAACGGGATGACATGCTTACCGAAATCCAGAGCGGGCTGTTCCGCTTTGGCGATCAGCGCATTCTTCAATGTCTTCCAGTTGAATATATAGATACCCATGGATGCGAGATTGGAACGCGGGTTCTCCGGCTTCTCCTCGAAGTCGTTGATCTGCCGGTTCTCGTCCGTGATCAGGATACCGAAACGCTTGGCTTCCTCATACGGCACAGGCATGGCGGCGATGGTAACATCCGCCTTGTTGGCTTTGTGGAAGTCGAGCATGACTTCATAATCCATCTTGTAGATGTGGTCGCCCGACAGGATCAGAACATAGTCGGGATTGAACATTTCCATGTAGGTCATGTTCTGATAAATGGCATTGGCAGTTCCGGTATACCATTCACTGTTGCCGCTCTTCTCATACGGCGGAAGCACTGTAACACCGCCGATGTTCCGGTCGAGATCCCACGGAATACCGATGCCGATATGCGTGTTCAGACGAAGCGGCTGATACTGTGTCAGGACACCGACCGTGTCGATGCCGG
>JAGCXZ010000248.1 GCA_017961065.1 Lachnospiraceae bacterium | reverse complement strand
TTCTTTTTGCGCAGCATCTTATAAAGAAACGAGGTAGGCGCGTCTTTTAAAACCCTGCCGCAGAATTTGGTCAGCCGGATACCGGCATCATTGCCGTCGATCACGTATTCTTTCATAGAGAGAGCGCTTTCAGTGTGGCCAGAACGGTTTCGGTCTCTTTATTTTCCTGATCGGAAACCGTCATGGTTCTCATGGACTGTATCCTGTCAAGAAACAGCCGCTCATCCGGGAAGATCTTGACAAAAGTCTCCACATGTTCCGTTTTCATGGCTTCGGTGAGATGGTCTTCCAAACCTTTCAGATCCCCGGATCCGGGGCAGAAAGCGCAGAGCGTGCGGTTCCTGTATGCCATGACAGGCAGGAAATAAGCCTGCTTTGCAGTCGTAAGGATCATCTCATACAAAAGAACAAGGTCTTCTTTTTCCTTTTCATACTTCTCAATCAGATCTTCCGATACGGAACGGTAACGCAGGAACATGATCATGTTGACCATGCTCTTGGACGCAGGCAAAAGACCCAGTACCGCGATAATGGTCAGCAGGTTCTTGTTCGTTCCGGTTGTGATATATCCTGCCGCATAGAGGCCGAGTGCCAGTGCAAACAACAGGATCGTCCTGATCGTGGTATAGAATTTCTGCCATCTGATATAGCCGCAGGATCCTTTTTCTTTTCTTTTCATCATGTTCATCCTTTGATCAGAGCCGTCTGAATCCGGGACGCAGACGGTTCTTTAAGGTATTTCCGTTGATCTTTGCAAATCCGAGCGGATAGTCTTCCACGCAGATCAAAACATCGCCTTTTGCTCCGATCCTTCCGCCATCTTCGTAGGGAAGTGTTTCCCCGCGCAGATATTTCTCTATCAACGGATCGGAAAGTTCATAACGGATCACGTTTTCAAATCCGGAAGGTTTCAGCGCCATCGCAAGCGCCTGATCGCTCTTAAAATGCCCTTTGGGATCAAGTTCGCCTAAAAGCAGTCCCGTACGAAGGAAACGGATCCCCGGACGGTAAATGCGCTCATACCCTTTCGGCATCAGATATACATGTCCGTTCTTTATAACAATGCGTTCAGGATCCGCAAAGCCGTGCATCAGGCTTAAAAAATCCTTCAGTTCCGCACTAAGCTGCCCCTTGCCGTCGCTTTTCATGGGTGACGTATAAGCGGAAGGATGTTTATCCGCATTGTCTTCTTTTTGCAGCAGGATCAGGAAATGTCCTTCTCCGTCCAGTTTATGCGGAAACACGCGAAGCGCTTCGCCTAATCCGTTAAATCCGGAAGCCAGTCCGTTACCGCCCGCCACCGGAACCGGATGCAGCTCCTGATGCTTGGCAAGAAGCTTAAGAATCTGATCTTCATCCTCTTCCAAAGAGAATGTACAGGTGGAATACAGCAGCATACCGCCCGGTTTTAACATGGATACGGCATCACGCAGGATCTCCTGCTGGATCCCGGTATAATAGGCAGGTCCTTTGCTCTCCCAGTCTTTGATCAGGGAAGGATCACGCCGGAACATTCCCTCTCCGGAACATGGTGCATCGACCAGGATCTTATCAAAAGTCTCCGGATACAGTGTCGCCAGTTTGGAAGGGGATTCCGCGCAGACCAAATAATTTGTCCCGCCCGCCAGTTCTAAGTTCTTTAGCAAGGCCTGTACCCTGCTGGCGCTGATATCATTGGCAAGAAGGATCCCGCTCCCGTTCAGTTTACCGAGAAGATCGGTTGCCTTACCGCCGGGTGCGGCGCAAAGATCGAGCACAAGATCGCCCTCTTCGATCGGCAGACGGTCCGAGGGAAGCATCGCGGAAGGCTCCTGCAGATAGTAAAGGCCTGCCGCATAATACGGATGCAGGGAAGCTTTCGCCTGTGCGTCGATAAAGTAACCGCGATCCGCAAACGGGATCTTCTTATCGACAAAAGGCAGTCCTTCCACTTTCGATCTGACATTTTCTTTCAGCAGATTGATCCTGAGTCCGTGCTTTACGGGCAAAGAAAAAGAGGCGACATATGCATCGAATTCGTCTCCCAGCAATTTCTGCATATTCTGCAAATATCGGGCCGGAACATTCATGCAGGTCACCTCATACGGTTTCTTTTATTTCAGCGCTTCCAGGATCTTAAGCAAAAATTCCCAGGTTTCCGTCGTGGAACGTATGTCCAGTTTCTCCTTGGGTGTATGAATGTTTTCGATCGTGGGACCGAAGGAAACGATATCCAGATCGGGGATCTTCTCGTAGAATATCCCGCATTCGAGTCCGGCGTGGATGCCGACCATATGCGGATTCTTCCCGAACTGCTGCTGATATACATCAAAGACCAGAGAACGCAGTTCAGAATCTTCTTTGTACTCCCATGCCGGGTAATCCGATTCCACGATATATTTGCCGCCGATCGTCTCGGTCAGATACTGGATCTTATCACGCAGCGCGATCTTTTCGGAAGTGATCGAACTACGCACGGAAACGATCAGTTCAAAATATTCGTCAAGGAGACGCATGATACCGGCATTGCTTGAAGTCTGAACGAGATGTTCGGTATCCATGCTCATCTTCTGGATCCCGTCGGGGATCGTCATCAGAAGAAAGACCGCACGCTCCCTTGTCTTGGGTGTCAGAACACGTTTCTGCACGGGTTCGAACGTCTCACAATAGATCGTGATGTTGTGTTCTGTCGCACGGTACTCGTTCTGGATGATCTTGCAGTATTCGGAAACGATGCCCTCTAACTTCTCGACATCCTGCGCGTCCACAAGGATCTGCGCCTTGGCTTCCCTGGGGATCGCATTGTCCTGCAGACCGCCGTTTAAAGTAGCGATCTCATAATTGATCTGCTTGCCGACGAAATGCAGCATACGTCCCATCAGCAGGTTGGCGTTTCCGTGATACTTGTCGATCTCCGTACCGGAATGTCCGCCCTGCAGTCCGCAGATCACCAGATTGCACTTAACGCCCTGCATCTCACAGTATCTGACGGGAACCCTGCAGATCACGCGGCTTCCGCCGGCGCAGCTGGTCAGGATCTCGCCCTGCTCTTCATTGTCCAGGTTCAGCATGATCCTGCCCTTTAAGTAGGAAGGATCGAGTGCATGCGCGCCGTCCATCCCGACTTCCTCGTCAACGGTAAAGACGCATTCGATCGGCGGATGTACATAGTCGCCGTCCAGCAGCGCAAGCATATAGGCAACGGCAATCCCGTCGTCTCCGCCAAGCGTCGTGCCTTTGGCATAGACGTATTCATCGGAGACTTCGAGTTTCAGGCCGTCTTTTTTGAAATCGAATTTGGATGCGAGTTCGTAGTTCTTCTCACATACCATATCCATATGTCCCTGCAGGATCACTGCGGGGGATTTCTCATATCCTTTGGAACCGCTTTTGTAGATGATCACATTACCGATCCGGTCCGTCACATAGGTTAAGTTCTTCTTTTTGGCAAAATCAACCAGATATTCGGTGATCCCTGCCGTATTGCCCGAACCGTGCGGGATACCGCAGATGTCTTCAAAATAATGAAATACGCTTTGGGGTTCCAGTTTTTCAAGTAATCGCATGTTGTCCTCTTTCTAGATCAATACATCCGGAGATGCAGGCATATCTTCTTTGGATTCCGGCTTCGGTTTCAGTTCGTCGCGGTTCTTCTCGATCACGCTCTGGCTTTCCTTTAACTGCGTGATCAGATCGCCGTATTTTGCTTCGGCGGTATCGATCGCGTGTGAAACGATGCTCTGCAGTTCAGCCAGCATGTCGTCCGTGTAATCCATGACGGACTGTCTGATGCCGTTGGCTTCTTCGCTTGCCGTATCAACGATCTGCTGTGCCTGTGCGGTGGCCTGCGCAACGATCTCATTTGCCTGCGCGTAAGCCTGCTGCATGATCTCATGTTCCTAGATCATCTGATCGGTATGGATCTGCGTCTCGGCGATCATGGCTTCCGCCTTTTCACGCGCATCATTTAAGATCTCCTCCTTCTGGGAGATCACCTTCTGGTAGCGCTTGATCTCATCGGGCGTCTTCATGCGAAGTTCCCGGAGAAGCTCGTCCATATGCTCTTTGTCCACAAGGATTTTGGAATTGGAAAATGGCTGGAATTTGCAGCCGTCGATGAACTCTTCGATTTCCGTGATGATCTGTTCGATTCTGCTGTACATATTGACTCCCCTTTTTATTATTTATTTGCCTTTAGTTTAGAATAGACCGCATCCGCAACAACTTCCGGAACGAATTTGGAAATATCGCCGCCGTAGGATGCCACTTCCTTGACCGTAGATGAACTAAGGTACGCATATTCCAGGTTGGTCGTCAGAAAGACCGTATCAACACTGCTGCATAACTTCCGGTTCGTCTGCGCAAGCTGCAGTTCATATTCAAAGTCGGTGATCGCACGCAGCCCCCTTATAACCACGTCCGCACCGCTCTTTCGTGCATGATCCACCAAAAGACCGTCAAAACTGTCGACTTTGACGTTTGGTATATCCTTTGTGACCTCTTTTAATATATTAACACGTTCCTGTACAGAAAACAACGGACTTTTCCCCTGATTCACAAGGACGGAGACCGTGATCTCATCGAATATGGAGGCCGCTCTTTTGATGATATCCAGATGACCCAGTGTGACCGGATCGAAGCTGCCGGGATAGATCGCTTTTGTCATATCAGTACCTCTTAATCGTGCTCCTACAGTCTCTTGACCGAAAGGAAAATGTGGGAATTTGTCTTGTATTCCTTGACTTTCATGATCTCCAGGCGAAAGGCGGGATCATGCATGTAGGAAATGTCCGTATCGTTTGCCACTTCAACCACAATGACCGTCTCGGGATGGATCAGCGCCGAATCGGCCAGATGGTAAAGCACTTCCTTCTCCAGGTCCATGTGATAAGGCGGGTCCATGAAGATCACGTCAAAAGTATATTTGCCCTGCAGCTGATAGAGAGCCGACAGCGCATCGCCTGCGATCACATGTGCCTTATCGCGCAGATGCGTCTTCTCGAGGTTTTCCTCGATGCATTTGAGCGCAGGCTTGGAACGTTCCACAAAGACAGAAGTCTTAACGCCCCTGCTCAGTGCCTCGATCCCGATCGCGCCGCTCCCGCTGAACAGATCCAGAAAGACCGTGTCCGCGTACAGATACGGCTGCAGCACATTGAATAACGTCTCTTTGTATTTGTCCGCCGTGGGTCTTGTCTCCATGCCCGGCGGAGATTTCAGGAGCAGCCTTCTGGCACTACCCGCTATCACTCTCATATGATCCTCCCGGTCAAATCAAACCTAACGGAGTTTGGAACCCTTCGTGTCGCGTTTTGCTGCCCTTAATCGTGACAGGTCAACATTTCTTCCGTTGTACTCCACGCTCTGATCCGCCCCCTCTGATAAGAAATAAACCTGTTCGAGATGGTCCGGTGCGGTAAGCTTCATACCGCGGACACCGACGGCCGCTTTCTTTTTCAGAGGCACCTCATCGAGCGCAAATTTCAGGAACATGCCGTTCTTTGTCTGCAATACGACGTTTTTCTGATCCACGATCGGGAATACACAGATCAGTTCATCCCCGCCCGAGAGGATCGTGGATACGACTGTACGCTTGGTCACGTCGAATTCCGTTCCGTATACCTGCTTCATCATCGCATATTTGGAGACAAACATCAACTTCTGCATCACCACATCACTCATCGCGCCGATGTAGACCGCGAATTCGTTCTGGCTGTTGTAATTGCTGATATTATCGATCGGCGTTCCCTTGTCCCTGAACTTACCGAACGGGATGTCCATGACCCTGACCGCGTGCATCTGGCCGGTATTGGTGAAAATGCAGAGTCTTCCGGTATTCATGACATTGATGATGAAGCGGTTCTCCGCATCTGCAGCTTCCTTGTTGCGCTCATACGTCTGCACATCAACGGCTCTTGCGTAGCCGAAGCGGTCGATCATGACAACGACTTCCATCTCTTCGACCTTCTTCTCCTCAAAGACGATCTCCTCCGCGTCAATGATCGCCGTGCGGCGCTCTCTGCCGTATTCCTTCTGGTATCCCTCAAGTTCCTTGATGATGACTTTATCCATCGACTTGGGATTCAAAAGGATGTCCTTATAGGTCGCGATATTCTTAAGCGTCTGCTCATGCTCCTTAAGAAGCGCTTCGATCTCGAGTCCGATCAGCTTGTATAAACGCATCTCCAGGATCGCCGTAGCCTGACGCTCGGTAAAGTGCAGCTGTTCCGCCATTTTCTTGGAGATACGCGATTTGAACCGGATCCCTTCGGTCTTGCCTTCGATCAGGCAGGCTTTGGCCATCTTCTGATCGGAGGAACCGCGCAGGATCTCAATGATCAGATCGATCACATCGCAGGCCTTGATCAGGCCCTCCTGCACTTCTTTACGGTCCATCTCCTTGTTCAGGAGCGTACGATATTTTCTGGTATTGATCTCACGCTGGAAGTTGACGTGATAAGTGATGATGCTCTTTAAGCCGAGTGTCTCCGGTCTGCCGAGCGCGACCGCGAGCATGTTGACGCCAAAGGTATCCTCAAGCTTGGTCTTCTTGAGCAGCATGTTCTTTAAGTTATCAACATCCGCGTCTTTTTTCAGTTCGAGTACGATCCGGATCCCTTCCTTGCTCGACTGGTTCGAGATATCCACGATATCGGTTGTTTTCTTCGCATCGATCAGCGCCACGATATCCGTCAGGAACTTGGAGATATTGGCTCCGATCATGGTATAGGGGATCTCGGTGATAACGAGTCTCTTTTTGCCGCCCTTTCCTTCCTCCACGACCATTTTGCCGCGGATCTTGATCTTGCCGACGCCGGTCTCGTAGATCTGGAGCAGTTCGCTCTTGTTGGTCACGATACCGCCTGTGGGAAAATCAGGGCCCGGAATGTATTTCATCAGTTCTTCCGTTGTGATCGCCGGGTTCATCATGTAAGCCTTGACCGCGTTCACGACCTCGGAAAGGTTGTGCGGCGGAATGGATGGTACCATACCGACAGCGATACCGTCCGATCCGTTGACCAAAAGGTACGGGATATTGGAAGTAAGTACGGTCGGCTCCTTTTCCGTCTCGTCAAAGTTGGGCATGAAATCCACAACGTCTTTGTCCAGATCCGCAAGCATCGCTTCCTGCGTGACTTTCTGCAGTCTGGCTTCCGTATAACGCATGGCGGCGGCGCCGTCTCCTTCGATGGAACCGAAGTTGCCGTGCCCGTCGATCAGTGCCATACCCTTCTTGAAATCCTGCGACATGACAACAAGCGCTTCATAGATCGAACTGTCGCCGTGCGGATGGTATTTACCCATGGTATCGCCGACGATCCTCGCGGATTTCCGGTAGGGTTTGTCATAGCGGATACCGAGTTCATACATATCATAGAGCGTCCTGCGCTGAACCGGTTTGAGTCCGTCCCGGACATCGGGCAGCGCTATTGAAAAGATGACAGACATCGCGTAGTCTATATAGGATTTCTGCATGACATCGGAAAACTCTGTCCGGATGATCTGCTCTTCGATCGGTTTGTTCTTCTGCCTGGTGGCCATAAATCATTCTCCTTGCTGTGATCACAAACAGACTTTGTGATCGGTTTCAGAAATTAAATATCCAAAGCGGCTTCATTCGCGTGACGGTAGATAAAATCACGTCTGGGCGGAACTTCCGTACCCATCAGCATCTCCGTTGTCGCGCTCGCGAGTCTGGCGTCTTCGATCTCTACCTGTTTCAGCCTGCGGTTGACGGGATCCAGTGTGGTCTCCCAGAGCTGCTGCGCATCCATTTCACCAAGACCTTTGTAGCGCTGCAGCGTAAAATCGGTATGCGTCTTACGGTATTCCGCAAGAGCCTTGTCATCATAGAGGTATTCCTCTTCGCCCTTTTTCGGCATGGCCTTATAAAGAGGCGGCATGGCGATATAGACATGCCCTTCATAGATCAGTTCCGGCATGAACCGGTAGAACAGCGTCAGGAGCAGCGTACAGATATGCGCGCCGTCCACATCGGCATCAGCCATGATGATGATCTTGTTGTAACGTAATTTCGTAATGTCAAAATCATTGCCGTAGCCTTCCGAGAACCCGCAGCCGAACGCGTTGATCATGGTTTTGATCTCGGCATTCGCGAGCACCTTGTCGATACTGGCCTTCTCCACGTTTAAGATCTTACCCCTGATCGGCAGGATCGCCTGATACATACGGTCTCTTGCAGTCTTGGCAGAACCTCCCGCAGAATCACCCTCTACGATAAAGATCTCACAGCGCGTCATATCGTTGGATTCACAGTTGGCAAGCTTGCCGTTGGAATCAAACGAATACTTCTGCTTCGTGAGCATGTTCGTTTTGGCTTTCTCTTCGGTCTTACGGATCTTGGCGGCTTTCTCCGCGCAGGATAAAACCGTCTTGAGCATCTCAAGATTCCTGTCAAAGAAGCGCACAACCTCATCGCCCGTGACTTTGCTGACAGCCTTGGCCGCATCCTGGTTATCCAGTTTGGTCTTGGTCTGTCCCTCAAACCGCGGTGCCGGATGCTTGATGGAAACAACGGCCGTCATGCCGTTTCGGATATCGGCGCCCGTAAAGTTCGCATCCCTTTCCTTCAATATGTTCAGTTCACGCGCATAGTTGTTGAGCACATTGGTGAACATGGTCTTGAAACCGGTCAGATGTGTGCCGCCCTCAGCATTGTAGATGTTGTTACAGAATCCGAGCACGTTCTCATGGAATTCATTGACATACTGAAAGGCAACTTCCACGGTGATCCCGTCCGATTCGCCTTCAAAATAAACCGGATCGTGCAGCACTTCTTTGTTGCCGTTGATATCCTTGACGAATCCGACAATGCCGTCCTCCTCATGGAAGACGATCTCCTCCGCGCTCTCGGGGCGCTTGTCGGCAAAATAGATCGTCAGTTTCGGATTCAGATAGGCGGTCTCGTGCAGGCGTGACTTGATCTCCTCCTCACGGAACCTTGTCTTTTCAAATATCGTATCATCCGGCAG
The DNA here is from genome assembly GCA_017961065.1 of Lachnospiraceae bacterium. Classification (GTDB taxonomy): domain Bacteria; phylum Bacillota; class Clostridia; order Lachnospirales; family Lachnospiraceae; genus UBA2868. The sequence continues at coordinate 7,084 of JAGCXZ010000248.1, read as the reverse complement.
GAAGTTGACTTTGGTACCGTGTTCCCTGGTCCTGCCGACTACGGGCAGCAGGCCGCCTTCGAGTTCCGTCGTCGGAATGCCGCGCTCATAACTGTCTTTATAAACCTTGCCGTCCAGACGGATCTCAACGGTCAGATAGGATGATAACGCGTTGACAACGGACGAACCGACGCCGTGCAGGCCGCCGCTCGTCTTGTATGCGCTGTCATCGAATTTACCGCCGGCATGGAGTGTCGTGAATACCAGACGCTCGGCGCTGACACCTTTTGCATGCATGCCGACAGGGATCCCGCGTCCGTTATCCATAACGGTCGCCGATCCGTCTTTTTCAAGCGTGACCCAGATCTTGTCACAGTATCCGGCCAGATGTTCATCCACGGAATTGTCCACGATCTCGTAGACCAGATGGTTTAATCCCTTCGTCATAACGCTCCCGATGTACATGCCGGGGCGTTTGCGCACAGCTTCCAGGCCTTCCAGCACTGTAATGCTGCTCGCATCATATGTCGTCTTCATAGATGTGTTCCCCTTATTACTCCTCACAAACACTTGTTCGTGCATTATTATACCATAAAAATCAAAAAAAGCAAGAAAAAACACCACATATAGTGCTTTCTCCTGCCTCTTCATACAGATATTGATGCGTTTACAGGATCGTATGATAGAACTTTTCGTCCCGTTTCTGCAATTCCTTCAGATAATGGGCATGCTGTTTATCGCTTAGATCCGGGTCCTTTTTCAGGAGTTCATCCACATCATGTGCCGCCTGCTTTAAGACCTCTGCATCACCTATGATGTCTCCGAGCGTAAAGTTCAGATCGCCGCTCTGACGCAGGCCGAACAGTTCGCCGGGTCCGCGCTGCTTTAAGTCTTCGTTTGCGATATAAAATCCGTCATTGCTCTTGTTCAGCACCTGCAGCCTCTTGTTGGAAGACGATCCGGCACACATGAAGATACAGTAGGACTGCTGATCACCCCTGCCGATCCGTCCCCTTAACTGATGCAGCTGGGACAAGCCGAAACGTTCTGAATTCTCGATCAGCATGACGGTTGCGTTCGGCACATTGACACCGACCTCAACCACCGTGGTGGATACCAGGATCTGGATATCGTTGCGGTAAAACGCTTCCATGACCGTGTTCTTCTCCTGCGCCTTCATCCTGCCGTGCAAAACACCGATCCGGATCGACGGGTTATGTGCGAAAACCTCACGGATCTTTGCGATGTAATCGATCACGTTCTCGCAGTCAAGTCCTTCCGACTCCTCAACAAGCGGACAGATGATGTATACCTGATGTCCGTTTGCGATCTCCTTTTCCATGAAACGGTATGCCGTTGCCCGGTAATCCGTACCGACAACACAGTTCTTGATCGCAAGACGCCTTTGGGGCATCTCATCGATCAGGGAAACGTCCAGATCTCCGTACAGAATGATAGCAAGCGTTCGCGGGATCGGGGTCGCCGACATAACAAGCACATGCGGCGTATTCACATTCTTTCCCGAAAGCAGTTCTCTCTGTCTGACACCGAACCTGTGCTGCTCGTCCGTGATCACGAGCGCCAGATCATGATAGATCACCTTTTCCTGAAAGAGCGCATGCGTGCCGATCACGATCTGCGCCTCATTCGATGCGATCATTTCATATGCTTCCTTTTTCTGCGAAGCTTTCATCGCGCCGGTGAGCAGAACGGCCTTGACCGGAATGTTTTCTTTTTGAATGATCTTACAGATCGCTTCAAAATGCTGCGTAGCCAGGATCTCCGTCGGTGCCATCAGCGCCGTCTGATATCCGGAGCATGCAACAGTGATCATCGCAAGGATCGCTATGATCGTCTTACCGCTTCCGACATCGCCCTGGATCAGCCGGCTCATGGAGTGATCGGATCCGAGATCATCAAGCACTTCATTCCAAACCCTCTTCTGCGCATCCGTCAGCGCATACGGCAGATGTTCCACGATCCTTTGCGCATATGCGGTCGGATAGATCATGAAATCATTCTTCTGCAGGTCTTTCTGCGCTTTCAGCAGACGCAGCCGCAGGATGAACAGGAAGAACTCCTCATAGACGAGGCTTTTCCGGACACGTCCCAATTCCTCGAAACTTGACGGGAAATGCATCGCAAACAACGTCTGTTTCTTCTGTTCCCATTCTTTTGTATCGGGAAAATACACGGAATCAAAAACAGTCCGTATCACTTTTTTTAAAGTATGATTGGAAAGCCCTTTGGTCAGGGCATAGACCGGCTGCAGCGTTCCCGAGATCTCCTCGTATTGCTCGCGGGTAAAGATCAGCGGCTGCTCCACATGAAAAGCAGTGCCGCTGCGTTCAATGCGTGATCTGAATATATAGGTTTCACCGGGTTTTAAGCTTTTGGTCAGATACGGCATGCGAAACCACACGGCCCGTACTTCCATGCCTTCACAGGACAGTGTCGCGGTCACGACCTGCATACGAGCGCCTCTTTTTAAGAGCGGCTTTTTGACAACGCGTGCCGGGAAGAAAACGATCTCGCCGACACAGTCTTCCGTCAGGGGCTTTGGCTCTTCGTATTTCATATAGTCCCGCGGAAAATAATACAAAAAATCCTCGGCCTCATTGAGGCCGAGTTTATCGTACAGATTCACTGTTTTGGGACCGATGCCCTTGATCTCGATCGTAGGAGTATGCAGATCCATATCTTATGATTATTCTACACTGATCACGTAATAGTAGATCGGCTGACCGCCGGAATGCATCTCCACATCGCAGTCCGGGAATGCCTCTTCCACTTCGTTCATAAAGTCTCCGGCGATCTCTTCGTCCACTTCTTCACCGTAGTAGATGCAGATCAGTTCGGAATCGTCATCCACCATCTTGATGAGCATATCCAGCGCTGTCTTTTCCACTTCCGATCCTACTGCAAGGATCTCATGATCGCCGATGCCCATGATATTGCCCTGTTTGATCTCAAGATCGTTGATCACGGTATCACGGACAGCGTAGGTAACCTGACCGGTCTTGACTTTCTTGATCTCCTCATTGATCACGGATTCGTTCTCTTCCACGCTCTTATCGCCCATGAAATTGATCAGCGCCGTGATACCCTGCGGGATCGTTTTGGTCGGGATCACCACAACCTTCTTGTCTTCCACCAGAAACTGCGCCTGGTTGGCGGCAAGAATGATATTCTTGTTATTCGGCAGGATGAAGATGTTCTTCGCGTTGACATGCTCGATCGCCTTGACCATATCTTCGGTACTTGGATTCATGGTCTGACCGCCCTGGATCAGGTAGTCCACACCCAGGCCCGTAAAGATCTCATCCATCCCTTCTCCGATGGAAACCGCAATGAAGCCGATCTCCTTGGGAGGCTCGTCAAATGTAACCTTCTCTTCGGCGGGTGCCTGATCAGCAGCTTTGGGAGCTTCTTCCACCTTTGCTTCCGGCTCCTGCTCCTTGGCCTTATCTTCCTTTGCGGCCTTTTCCTTACTCTCTTCCTGCTTTTCCGACATCTTGAAGAGCTTCTCCTGATGCTCCTCACGCATGTTGTCGATCTTCATATTGGTAAGCGCACCGAACGTCAGCGCCTTCTGGATCGCAAGGCCGGGATCGTTCGTATGCACATGTACCTTGACGATATCGCCGTCGGCAACACATACGATCGAATCGCCGATCGATTCCAGATACCGTTTGAAGTCCTGCTCATTCTTGGCATTGAACACCTTGTCGAGCATGATGATGAATTCCGTGCAATAGCCGAACCTGATATCCATTGCGGCCTGTGCGGAATAAGAATCGGTCTTGGCGCTTCCCTCTTTGACGTCTTCGATCGTCAGATCGACTTCCTTGCCCTGGAAAGCAAGATATCCGCCCTTGAATACTTCCAGCAAGCCCTGTCCGCCGGAATCCACAACGCCGGCCTGCTTTAACACGGGAAGCATCTCCGGTGTTCTCTGCAGCATCTCATCGGCCGCTTCGATCACCTGTTTAAAATAGGAATCCAGATCTGTCGTTGAGGATGCGATCTGCAGAGCCTTATCGGCCGCCGCCTTGGAAACCGTCAGGATCGTTCCTTCCTTGGGCTTCATAACAGCCTTATAGGCCGTTTCCACTGCCTTCTGCATGGCATTGGTATAGATCGCCACATCCAGTTCGTCATATTCACGGATCACTTTGGTAAATCCGCGCAGAAGCTGCGAAAGGATAACGCCCGAGTTACCTCTGGCCCCGCGCAGAGATCCCGAAGAGATCGCCTTTGCCAGGGATGCCATGTTCATATCTTCCAGTGCCGCAACTTCTTTTGCTGCCGACATGATGGTCATTGTCATGTTTGTTCCGGTATCTCCGTCGGGAACCGGGAAAACATTCAGTTCGTTGATATATTCCTTTCTGGCTTCGAGCGCCTTGGCCCCTGCCAGAAACATCTTTGCCATCATCTCGGCATTGATCTTATTCGTCACCAATGTTCTAATCCTCCAAAAGCTAATACCGCCCGATCAGTCTATGACCCGGACTCCTTCGACATAAATATTGATCTTATCGATCTCCAGTCCTGTCAGTTCTTCGACTTTGTACTTCACGTTACTGATCAGATTGTCGGCAACAGCCTGAATGCTGACACCGTAAGATACAATGACATGAAAATCAAGTGTCAGTCTGTTATTCTTGATCGTTACATTGATGCCTCGCGTAATGCTGTCCTTCATCAGCAGTTTCACGATACCGTCTTTTACATTAACGCTTGCCATTCCGACAATGCCGAAGCATTCCACCGCTACGCTTCCCGCGTACTGCGCGATCGCGTCCGCATCAATGGATATTGCGCCGGCCTGTGTATTCACACGTCCCTTCATCGACATACCTCCCTATCAATTTGTGAACCTTAATATGCTATCCTATAATTTACATTATCACTCCGAAAAAGGCAACCTTAACAGCAGATTTTTGTGTTTTTTGTGAATAACGCTTGCAAAAGGGACTTACATCTGTTAGAATACTCATGTTGCTCATTCAAAAGGAGGTGCAAGGTCATGGCAAAATGTGATATTTGCGGAAAAGGCGTTCATTTTGGAAACAATGTGAGCCATTCTCATAGAAGATCTAACAGGATGTTCCACGCAAATGTAAAGCGTGTAAAATGTAAGGTGAATGGTGTTCCCAGAAGAATGCATGTTTGTACGCAGTGCTTAAAGAGCAATGCCGTTGAACGTGCTTAAGCCGTAAACAGAAACAACATATAAGAGACTGCCGATCGGCAGTCTCTTTTTTTATCTTCTTATACTTATTATTCTTCCGGGAACGCGGTATCCACGATCTCCTCATCGTCAGGACCGCTCTGCGCGTCTTTCTTTGCGGCGAAATGGTTGACGATGTCCGGAACCATATCGAGGATCTTGGTCACGGAATCCTGGTTCTTGATATTCACAAGCCTTGTCGTTCCGTTTGAGATCACAAGTACGGCCGAGGGTGCCATCTTGCCGGTCAGTCCGCCTGCACCGTTGTCTTTCTTTTCCCCTCTGAATTCACCTGCGCCGACACCGAAAGAGACATCCACGAAAGGAACGATGATCGTATCACCGATCTTCTTTGCCTCGCCGACTACGGTCTTGGAACTCAAAAATCCGTCCATGCCTTTCAGCAGCGACTCCACAACCTCATTAAAACGTCTCTCACCCATGTTCAGCCTCCTTTAAGGTGCGTTCTTAAAATCCCGAATGATCTTTCTGAGTTCTTTGTTAAAATACAGTTTCCAGCCTGTACGGAGCAGAACGAAGACATACAGTCTGCCTTTTGCCATTCCCTCCGCTTCGATGATCTTCTCTTCAAACTCCGGAACGATCTCGGTATGCGGACCGATCCAGGGATAGATCATCGATAAGATCGCGAGCACCTTGCCCGTCGTATCCGGTTCCTCAAACCCGAATCTGAAATACACATGCCATTTCCGCGGCCTGATATGCTTCAGGAATCCGAGAACGATCTGCAGGGCTTTCAGCAGTGTTTCCTTATTCTTCTCATCCGTGATCAGATCCAGATAATAGGAAAACTTATCCCTGATGTGGACGATCTTACGGAATATTCCTTTGACTTTATCCGAAAAATGAAGGATCCAGTCTGTGACTTTCCCGAAAAACTCCTTTAACTTACCAAAGAAGGACTGCTTCTTTTCAGGCTCTGAAAAATCTTCCCCGATCCCGGGCTCCTCTTCCGTAACGATAGCCTCGTCAATTTCAGGCTCTTCCGGTTCCGTATCAAACCCTTCCATCGTCATTTCCGCATCCTGCGGAAGCCTGTTCAGCGGTTTGTCGTCCCGTTTCTTTTTCTTATCCTTCTTTTCCTTTACGGGCCTGTCTTTTTTCTTCTTAACGGGGATGCCGAAGATCCGCGTCTTAAGGACTGCTCCGTTTTCGTCATACTTGAAACGGATGCTTACTATATGAAGCAGCCAGGATATCCCGGCGTTCACATCCGGACTGTTCCTGTAACTGCCCTCTGCCTTGTACCGGACGGGAACAAACAGCACGAGCAGGATGAGGAGCAGCAGCAATCCGATGACGGACAGTAAAGTGATGCCGATGATCTTCAGGATCAGCAAAAAAACACTCACGTTTCCTTCTCCTGTTCATGAAGCCGTCTCAAGAGTTCCTGTCTGATGCCGTCATAGGAACCAAAGGCCCTGAAATAGTCATCATGGATCCGCGCCACGAGGGAAAATGCGGCTTCCTCGCTCTCCGCGATCCCGATCACGTCATAGTCGCGATGCCTGAATCCACGCTGTTTCAGCAGCATCACCGAAAAAACATCAAATACGTCTTTTTCATTGGATGCGATCGTGATCAGGTAAATTCCCGTCATGCCTGCACCGCTTGAAAAAGCACGCCTAATCTTTTTGACCAGCTTTTCCGTTTTCGTTGTTGTATAGAGCGGTTCCAGATACCGAATCATATATTCTCCGAAATGGGGCTATCGTTAAGTCCCGACAGCCCCATTTCCATTTCCATCTTGGTGATCGTGTTCCCAGTGATTACTTCTTTTCATCTCCTGGTATTCCGCATAAGCACGTTCCAGGATCTGCCGCTCATTGGAAAATTTCAGCAAATGAA